>CAZSXH010000055.1:0-6593 GCA_964611015.1 uncultured Muribaculaceae bacterium | reverse complement strand
TTTTATTATATATTTATGCCAAATAAAAACTTCCATGCAGGAAGTTGTTTTTTTTATGGCGGAGTGGGAGGGATTTGAACCCTCGCACCAGTTACCCGATCTACATCCTTAGCAGGGACGCCTCTTCAGCCTCTTGAGTACCACTCCAAACGCTACTTCTATATTTTAATATAAAAGTAGGTTGTTGTCAATTAACAATAGTGATGTTTCTTAGGTTATCAACGAATTCTTGCATTACATTTAAAAAGTCTAGTTCACTTTCATCAGTAATAGAAATCATTGAATTTACATCTACAGTTTTAATATTATATTCTTTTACTATCTTATTGATGTTTTCTGTATAATTATTATCTAAAACTACTATATTTTTATAATTTCCATTTTTAAAATTATTATGAATTGAATTAAGAGAAGCTTCAGTTAAAGTTTCTTCATCTAAAGATATAACATTAAATTTGAAGTCCTCTAAAAATTTCAAAGCATTATCACTTACTACAATAGTGTTAGTTCCTTTTTCTAAAGCTTCTTTACCAATGCTTTTTAACTCAGCTATTTTTAAAGAAATAATTTCATCAATTTCATTGTATTTATCTTCAACATATTGTTTGATAGTTTTACTTTTTAGGTTTTCACATAAATAATTCTTAATATTTTTAGCAGACATAAGATAGTTTTTAGGATTTAACCAAAGTTCTTTTTCACCATTAGTATAAGTAATGCCATTAGAAGCATCGATAATGATAAGTTTTTGATTTTCATTGATTAAATTCATTGCAATATCATTTTCATTGCTTTTACCATTATATATAAACAAATCACCTTTAGCATATTTTTTAATTTGTTTTTTAGTAAGATTGTGATTAGCAATATCTGCGTCTTCACCTTTAGGATAAATACTTTCGATAGTGCCATAATTACTGTATAAAAAGTTAACCAAATATTCTACTGGATAAATTGTTGTATAAATTGTTGCATCTTCTAAATTATCTTTTCTTAAACTACATCCAGTTAATAATACAACTGGCATAAATAGTAATAAGATTTTTTTTAATTTTTTCATTAAATATTTTTTCCTTCTTTCTTTATAGGATCATACCCATATTTTCCAAAAGGGTGACACTTAAGCAGTCTTTTAACCCCAAGCTTTATTCCTTTTATTACGCCATATTCTGTAATAGCTTCTGCCATGTACTCGCTACAAGTAGGAGTAAAACGGCACATACTATGAGAATGAAGTGGTGTAATTTGATAAGCTCTAATCATATAAATGCATATTTTTTTAATACTTATCACCCATAAAGATTTTACTATATTTTTAAATTTTTGTAAATGTTTTCAAAAGAGCAAAAATTTGTTATAATGAACTATGATGGGATTTGATATTATGGATTTTTTAGAAAAGTTTAATATTAAGATTAAGAACGAAGAGTTATTAAAAACCGCTTTAACTCATAGTAGTTATGCTAATGAACATAATTGTGATAATTATGAACGTTTAGAGTTTTTAGGTGATGCAGTTTTGGAAGTTGCAACAAGTGAATATTTTTATTTAAATACTTCTTTAAAAGAAGGAGCAATGACCAAAATGCGTGCTAATTATGTTTGTGAAAAAGCTTTAGCAACTTATGCAAGAGCGTTAGGTATTGATAAACATATTCGTTTAGGACATGGTCAAATTGATAAACTTAATGATACAATTACTGCTGATGTTTTTGAAGCAGTAGTTGGATGCATTTATCTAGACCAAGGTTATGATGTTGTAAAAGAATATATTGATGAAATTATTATTCCATATATTTTAAAAGAAGAAGATTTTAATGCTGATTATAAGACAAGATTACAAGAAGTAGTTCAAACTGGAAAGAAATCTTTAGAATACGAAGTAGTAAATGAATATGGGGAAGCCCATGCTAAAACTTTTGAAGTAGTTGTAAAAATAGATGGTATAACTTATGGCCGTGGTACTGGTAAAAGTAAAAAAGAAGCTGAACAAATGGCAGCATTGGATGCTTTTAGTAAGAGTCATTAGGAGGTTTTCATGTATTTAAAAAGTATTAGAGCTCAGGGATTTAAATCATTTGCTGATAAACTTGATTTAGAAATTAATCCTGGGATAACAGGTATAGTAGGACCTAATGGTTCAGGTAAAAGTAATATAGTTGATGCCGTTCGTTGGGTTTTAGGTGAACAATCAGTTAAGTCTTTGCGTGGTCAAAATGGAATGACTGACTGTATTTTCAGTGGAAGTGAATCAAGAGAAGCTCAAAAAAGAGCAATGGTTGCATTGACGTTTGATAATAGTGATGAATATTTAAAAAGTGATTTTAAAGAAGTAGAAATTAAAAGAATAGTATATGCTACTGGTGAAAATGAATACTACATTAATAATTCACGAGTAAGACTTAAAGATATAACAGACTTATTTATCGATTCAGGAGCAGGAACAAATGCCTTTAATATTATTTCTCAAGGAAATGTTACTGATATTGTAAATTCTAAGTCTACTGATAGAAGAGTTATTTTTGAAAGTGCAGCAGGAGTACTTAAATATAAAAAACGTAAGGAAGAAAGTCTTAAAAAATTAGAAAAAACAGAAGAAAATTTAATGCGTATCAAACTAGTAATTGATGAACTTGCAACTACTGTTGAACCCTTAAAAGAACAAAGTGCTGTAGCAAGAAAATATTTGGATTTTAAGAGTGAACTTGAAAGTATTGATATTGCTTTGATGGCTAAAGATATAACAGATCTTAATTTAGAATATAATACTTTAAAAGCGGAAGTAGATAACTTAAAAGATAAATTAATGAATACTAAAGTAAGTGAAGATGGCGAAAAAATTGAAAGATTAAAATTAGATAATTTGGCGTTAGAAGATAAATTAAATGAAAAAAAAGAAGCGCTACTTCGAATAACAGAAGAAATAGGTAATTTAAGTAGTGAAAAGAAAATGACTTTAGAAAGACAAAAGTATGAAGTCGATTCTAAAACTATTGATAATAATCTTTTGAAATTAAAAGAAGAGGAATTAGAAATTAGCAAAGAGATTAGTGTAAATAATCAAGAAATATTAGATATTGAAGTAAGTATCAATAAAGAAAAAGCTAAAGTGGATGATGTTCAAAATAAGCTATTAGTTTTAAAAGTTAAAAGAAGTACAGCAAGTAATAACTTAATGGAAAGTAATAAAAATTCATTTATCTTACAAAATAGAATTGAAATTCTTGAAAATAATATTTTAAGTTCTGAAAGTGCTCCGGCATCTGTTAGAAATATTTTAAATAATCCTCGTCTTCATGGAATCCATAATACAATAGGAAAGCTTTTAAATATTCCAGATAAGTACATGGTTGCAACTGATATTGCATTAGGAGCCAGTGCTAATTATATTGTGGTTGATGATGATAATGCTGCTATGAGTGCAATTGATTTCTTAAAAGAACGTAAACTGGGAAGAGCAACATTTTATCCTCTAAGCATTATAAAGGGAAGAAAAGTTAGTGATGAGGTACTAAATAGTATCAAAAAGATTAATGGCTATATAGGTATTTTATCTAGTCTTTTAGACTATGAAGAAAAATACAAAAATATAATTGAAAATCAACTTGGTCAAGTAATAGTGGTTGATAATGTTAAGACTTTAAATACCATTGGTAAACTAATTGATTATAAATATCGCATTGTTTCTCTAGATGGTGAAATATTACATGTTGGTGGTTCTATAACCGGAGGAACTAGCAAGAAAAATAGCATGCTTAATGAAAAGAATGAATTAAATAAATTAAAGGTTGAAAAACAAAATTTAGATATAAATATTGCTAGTTTAAATGAAGAGTTAGAAAATACTAATAAAGAAATTGAAGAGTTAGAAGAAAACGAAAAAGTTTTAAATAAATATGTTTTCTTGCTTAATGATGAGCTTTCAAATAAGAGAAAAGTTCTAAGTGAAAATGAAGAAAAACATAAGAGTATTTTAAGTGAACTAGAAGGTTTAAAAGATTTAAAAGGAAATAAGCTTGATAAACATTTGGAAGAATTACTAGAAAAGATTAGTAATAGTACTAAATCAAAAGAATTACTTGAAAATGAAATAAAAGGTTTAGTGGGAAATAAAAATGATTTAATCGATGAAATAAATGTTTTAGAGAAAAAACAAAAAGAAAGTAATGCAATATATAATGAATATAATAATGATTTAAAGAACAAAGAAGTAAGCATGGGTAAGATTGAAGTAAAATTAGATAATTTATTAGAAAATTTAAATAATGAATATAATCTTACTTATGAAAATGCTAATTTGAATTATACTTTAGAAATAGATCCAGACTTAGCAAGAAATCGCGTAAATAGTTTAAAAAGAGAAATAAATCGTTTAGGTAATGTTAATGTAGGTTCTATAGAAGAATTTGAAAGACTAAATAAACGTTTTGAGTTCTTAAGTTCACAAAAAACAGACTTAGAAAGCGCTAGTGAAGAGCTTAAAGGAATTATTCAAGAGATGGATGAAATCATGATTGATAAGTTCAAAAAGTCTTTTGATAGCATAAAAAAGGAATTTTCACGAATCTTTAAACTAATGTTTAAGGGAGGAAAAGGGGAACTTGCGCTTGCAAATCCAGATGATATTCTTAATACGGGAATAGATATTATTGCTATTCCTCCAGGAAAGAAAATTAATTCACCACTTTCATTAAGTGGGGGAGAAAAAGCACTTACTGCAATATGTTTATTATTTGCGATGCTTCAAGTTAAGCCATCACCATTTGTTATCTTAGATGAAGCTGAAGCAGCTTTAGATGAAGTTAATGTTGATATGTTTGGTAAATACTTAAATGAAGAGAAGGAAAGAAGCCAATTTATTGTCATAACTCATAAAAAGAGAATGATGGAATATGCTGATTCTTTATATGGAATTACGATGCAAGAATCAGGTGTTAGTAAAATAGTTAGTGCAAAATTAGAAAATTAAAGCAAAATAATTCGTTATTTTGCTTTTTTTGTGTTAAAATAATTAACCAAGGAGAAAGAGTATGGATAAAAAGTTAAAACAAAAATTAATTAATATATGTCCCGGAACTGATCTTTATGAACACTTAAAATCAGGAGATTATTATGAAACTTTAGATTATTTAGTCGAACTTTTTGATAATGTCGATATTTTTTCTCATGAGTTTTCAGTATTTGATTCTTTGTATGAGGGGTTAAAAGCAAACGATTCTGAAAGCTTAAAAGCTATTATAAATACTGCAAGAGAGTTATTTATAATTGAAGTTATTATGGAAGTAATTAAATATCATTTAGAAAAAGAAGATGAAGAATATGTTTCTAAAAAAGGAATAAGTAACAGTTATTTTTCGATTCTTTGCTACTTAAGTCGCTTAGAAGTTTTAACTGATAAAGAAATAGATGAATTTATAAATGCTATGCTTGCAAATAAAAGTAAAAAATATTCATTAGAAGCATCTTTAGAATCTACGCTATCACTTCCTTTTGAAAGCGAAGATAATGGTCTTAAAGCTAACTGGATTGAGGCTTTGATTCATGGAAATGAAATAACTTATCAATTTCTTATGGAATCACTTTTATATGATAGCGCTGATAAATTTATGGAAAAATTTAACGCCTTAGCTTTTTTACGAAAAACATATTTATCAGTAATGAACCCTCACTTAATTGAGTTAGATGTTGCTGCAAAAAGAATTAGAGATATTGGATTAGGTGAATAAAAAAATATCAGCTTTAGCTGATATTTTATATTTCTCTCATTTTATCAATATCCTTATAAGGATTTTTTTTATCTATTTTATCTACAAATAAAATTCCATTTAAATGATCAATTTCATGTTGGAAAGCAATGGCTAAATCTTCACGAGCTCTTTTAGTTTTTTTGTTTCCTTCATAATCATAATATTCAATAGTAATGCGAGCATGTCTTGGAACAATACCATCAACAGCACGATTAACACTCAAACATCCTTCGCCCTCACCAACATAAACCATTTCTTCGCTTTGACTAATTATTTTAGGGTTAATTATTACATATTCCTCAAAAGTACCATCTTCCAGTTCATTAGCAACTACAAATATTCTTTTAAGACTTCCCATTTGTACAAAAGCCATTCCCATTCCAGCACGAATGTCATATTTTGTTGAAATGCTTTCATCTTGGCTCATTTTTAAATAAGTAATAGTATCTTCAGCAAGTTTGCGATCTTCCATGCTTACAGGGAATGTTACTTCTTTACTTACTTGATGTAATATTTTATCTTTTTCATCTAGAATTGTAATTTTAGGTAATTCCATTTTGCTTCACCAAGCATATTTTAGCATTTTTTTTACTAAATTGCAAAAAAGAAAGCCTTTAAAGCTTTCTTATTTTTCTAGTTATTATTGTTATTCCAGCTCCATCCGGCACCTAAAATGATTACTAAAAGAATAAATAATACAATCCATATTGCAGCACCCATACCATAACCACTAGTGTATCCAGCATATTGTGGGCAACATTGTTGTCCGCCATATCCTCCACCGTAATAACCGGTATTTCCATAATAATACATATTTATACCTCCTTTACGTATCTATTATAATTT
>CAZSXH010000054.1:3278-6593 GCA_964611015.1 uncultured Muribaculaceae bacterium | reverse complement strand
AAAAAAATGGTCGAATTAACATTACCTCCACATTGGTTAGTTACGCCGATTTGAATAAAGAATGTATCATAATCGGCGTGAATGACCATCTAGAAATTTGGAGCAAAGAAGCATTTGATGAATTTATGGATGTAAATTCTGAAAAAGTTGAAGATATTGCCGAAAATCTATTTGAGGTATCACATGAAGCATTATAGCGTTTTAAAGTCTGAAGCAATAGAAGCTTTAAGCGTCAAAGAAAATGGCGTTTATGTTGACGGTACTATCGGCTATGCAGGACATTCCAAAGAAATCTTAAAAAAAGCTAAAAATGGATTTCTATATGGTTTTGATCAAGATCCTGATGCGGTAGAAAGTTCCAAAGAATCTCTTAGTGAGATAGGTAATAATTTTAAGATATTTAATACTAATTTTGTTAATTTAAAAGAAGTGTTAGATGATGAAGGGACAGAATATGTTGATGGCATATTACTTGACTTAGGGTTTTCATCACCTCAAATTGATGATGAAAAAAGAGGTTTTTCTTTTATGCATGAAGGTCCACTTGATATGAGAATGTCAAAGATGGGAAAAAGTGCTAAGGATATCATTGATGATTATACTGAAGAAGAACTTAGTAAAGTGTTTTTCCAATATGGTGAGGAAAGACTAAGCAAAATAATTGCTAAAGAAATTAAAAAGAGCAAAGCAAGCATTAAAACAACACTCGATTTAGTAGAAGCAATAAAAAGAGCAACAGGAGCTAATTACTTTTATAAAAGTCATCCAGAAAGAAATATCTTTCAAGCAATAAGAATTGAAGTAAATGATGAATTAAAAGTTTTAGAAAAAGTATTACCTGATGCAATAAACAAGCTAAACAAGGGTGGTAGACTTGCTGTTATAACATTTCACTCGCTAGAAGATAGAATTGTTAAAAATGTTTTTAAAAAATATAGTGAAGTTGATGAATTAGTTAAAGGCCTAAGAGAAATACCTGATGCGTATAAGCCTTTAATTAAATTAGTAAATAAAAAACCAATAGTTCCAGGAGAAAAAGAACTAGAGGAAAATTCAAGAAGTAAAAGTGCCAAGCTTCGAGTAATTGAAAGGATATGATAATATGGCTCGTAAAGGAAAAAAATTAAAACTATTAAAAGGAGAAAAATTAATGTATTTTATTATTGCTGCATTAATACTTGCTATTCCTATGTTTAATGTTTATACAAGTTCAATGTTATCTAAAACTAATAATGAAGTGGAAAAAATAAAGAAAAATATTGAGAAACAAGAATTAGTTAATCAAAGCCTTTCAATGCAAATTGATGAACTTGCAAGTTTAGAAAATATACAAAATGTTGCAGCAACTCACGGTTTGTCGTATAATAATAGTAATATAAAATCAGTAGGTGAATAGAAGATGAAGAAAAAAGTAACAGTTAGAGTTCCAAGAATAATCATTGTAATTGTTGCTTTTTTATTTGCAGCAATTATTGCTAAAATATCATATGTGGTTTTAAGCGAAAAAGTTGATGGTATAAATTTACAAGCTAAGGCAGCATCTATTGCTACTGTAGAAAGAACTTTATATGCTAAAAGAGGTAATATATATGATGTTAATGGTGATACATTAGCTGAAACTGTTAATTCTTATACTTTAGTTGCTTTTCTTAGTTCTAGTAGAACAACTAATCCTGATAATCCTAAACATGTTGTAGATAAAGAAATGACTGCTAAAAAACTTTCTGAAGTAATTAATATGACTGAGGAAAATATCTTAGCAAGAATAAAGAAAGATAAATATCAAGTTGAACTTGTGCGTGGTATTACTGAACTTGATAAAGCTAATATTGAAGCACTAGATTTACCAGGTATAGGATTTATTAGTACTTCTAAAAAAAGATATTATAGTAAAGGAACATTTGCATCTTATATTATTGGTTATGCTAAAGAATATACAGATGAATTTGGTGAAAGTAAATTAGTAGGAGAACTTGGAATAGAAGGATATTATGATGATTATTATGATTTTAATGAAATCCTTTCTGGAACTAATGGTTATACTAAATATTTAAAATATACAGCAAATAATTATCAAATTCCAAATACACCGGAAGAAACAAAAGCAGCAGTTGATGGTGCAGATATTTATTTAACAATAGATAGTTACATTCAACAATTTGCAGAAAAAGCCGTAAAGACAATTAAAGAAAAATATAATTCAACATGGGCTATTTTTGTTGTTATGGATGCAAATACGGGAGCTATTGTAGCTAGTGCTACTAATCCTAACTTTGATCCTAATAATACTAACACTATAACTGACTATAAAAATCCTTTGGTTAGTACTACTTATGAACCAGGTTCAGTTATGAAAATATTTTCCTTTGCATCAGCAATAGAAGAAGGAAAGTATAAAGGTGATGAATTATATAAATCCGGTTCTTATATTTTGAAAGATGGAACCAAAATAAATGATTCAAATCGTAAAGGTTGGGGAACAATTACATTTGATGATGGCTTTGCTCATTCATCGAATGTTGCAGCAACAACACTTGCTTTAAGATTAGGTTCAGCAAGTATTACCGATTATTATACAAAGTTAGGTTTTGGTAAACAAAAAGTAGGAATAGAGCTTGCTAATGAATATATGGGAGATATAGGAATACAAGCAGAATCAGAATTAGCAACTGCTTCATTTGGACAAGGAATAAGTGTTACTCCAATTCAAATGCTTCAAGCATTAAGTTCTATGACTAACGATGGTTCAACTATAAGACCTTATATTGTTGATAAAATAGTAGATAGTAATGGTGAAATAATTTATCAAGGAAAAAGAACAGTTGTTGAAAAAGTATATAGTACAGCTACAGTTAATAAAATGCATGAGCTTATGTATGGCGTAGTAAAATTAAATACTTTTTGGCAACCAGGAAACGTCTCTATAATGGGTAAAACTGGTACTGCTCAAATTCCTTCTAAAGGTGGATATTTAAATGGTCCTTATGATTATGTAAGATCTTTTGCTGGATTTTTTCCTAAAGATGATCCAAAATACATTGTATATGCAGTAGTTGAAAAGGCTGAAACAACTCAAAAAGGGTGGTCTAATGTTGTAACTACAGCAGTTGAAGAAATTGCATCATATGCTAAAATTGCTGATACTATAAGCGATGTAGATAATAGTAAATTAATTAATTTAAATAATTTTATCAGTAAAGAGGTTGAAGGAACTGTAACTGCTTTAAAAGAAAAGAATGTAAATCCTATTGTTTTAGGAAATGGTAAATATATTATTAATCAATACCCTTTGAAGAAAACGAATGTTTTAGAAGG
>CAZSXH010000054.1:0-3268 GCA_964611015.1 uncultured Muribaculaceae bacterium | reverse complement strand
ATCAATTCTAGCAGGGAATAAAGTGTTTTTACTTACAAATGCCACTGAATTTAGAATGCTTGATTTGACGGGATGGAGCTTAAATGATGTAAGCAGTTACTGTCAGATGATTGGATTAAAATTTGATTATACGGGTTATGGATATGTAAAAAATCAAAGTATTCCAAAAGATACTGTAATAGATTTAAATACCATGACATTAACAATTGAATTTGATAAATAAAAACGTCGTAATAATTAATTACGATGTTTTTCTATGAAATTTTTTAATACTTTTTTAAATTCTTCTTCGCTATCTAAATTAACTAAACATTCATTTCCATTTATGATGTTTATTTTTCGAATACAAATACTACTGATATCATTTTCATTTGTTAAATAAACATATCTTACATTATCAATTAAAAGTTCATCTACAACTTCATAATTGATTCCATCTTCTAAAGTTACAACATCAATCATTTCCATTATCTTATACCTCCAGGTAAAGTAGAAATTTCACCTAATAAAGCTTCAGTTTCAAATTTACTTTTATTTTCTTTTCCGTAAGCAACTAAAACGTTTTTCATATATTCAGAGTATTCTTCTTTAGTCATTCCAAGACTTTTTAAATAGCTATCAAAAGATGTATGACTACAAACGCTTATTACACGATCACTATATTGTTCTGGAGAAGAAGCAACTATACTGCGTAAGTTCCAAAATAGTTGATCCATGTGATCACTTTTGTTATATGGATTAAAGTTTATATAACAACCATAAATCTTAGTATCAATATCAAAACCATTATCTTCCTCTAAAATTTGTTTTGCCATTCCCGAAATATCATACCACCAAGTTTGGCTTCTTAAGTCTTCTTCATTATAATAGGTATGTTCATATACAACTTGAGCAAGCATCTGAGTACTCATCTCAATAGCATTTCTTGTTTCAGCATTATCTTGTAGCCAAAGTCCGCCAAAAGTACTAAGACCTAAAGCAGTAATTAAAGCAGATGCGATTAAAGCTCTTTTACAAGTGTTATCTTTTTGCTTTCTTCTTCTTTCATATTTTACCATTGATGCGTTAGTGCTTCGTCTAAGAGCATCTTCATAATCTTTTTCTGCTAGCTTCTTTTGTTTATGATCTTCAATTATTTTTAAGATTGTATCAGGTTCTTCAATGCTATAAGTATCATACATAAATTCATACCTTCTTCCTATTATAATTTTATCTTATTATTGCTTTCTTGGCAATAAGTTCATCATTATTTGACACTCCTGTTTTTTTAAAAATTTAAGGTAGTTTTATTGCATTATAAATTTATGTTTGATATAATTTATGGAGAATAGGTAAGGTGACATAGATAGTGAGTTTAAGTGTTATCGATAAGTATGTAGCAAAAAAAGAAAAAGATTTGCTCGATTACGCTAAGATACTAGAATCAATTATAACGATTGATGATAATAAAATGTGGAATAACAAAAAAGAATTTTCACTGCTAGCTAAAGATATTATTAGTATCTATGCAGATGAATATTATTTTTCAAATAATGAGCATCGTAATAATCCAATTGATTATTCCAACGATAATATAAATAATGTTTTAAAATCAATTATAACGTATTGTAAAGATAAAAATATTAATGAAAAATTAAAAGAATGGAAAAATGAAATATTTTTAATGTCAGTTATTATATGTACTTCATGTTATGTTGATTTTGCAACAAACATTGTAGATGGTAATTTTAAAGATACTAAAAATAAATTTAAATATCTTCTTAGTTATCTTGCAAAAACAAAAATATTACATGTAAGCAATAATAAATACTTTGTCAGTGATTTATTTGATTTAGTAAAAAAACATAATCAAGAAGATATTAAATTTTTTGATAGTTTAAAGGATAGTAATTATAAAAATGAATACAAATTGATTTGTGATAATCAATTATTATATAAAGTAGATTTTGTTTATGAAATAGAAGATTTAAAAAATCATGATAATGCTTTAGTGGAAAAAGCTTTAGAAGAGTATAAAAGTAAATTCTTAGAAATGTCTTATGAAATATTAACTATAGATGTTTTATGGGAGCTTATAAGTAATAGAGAAATGGGAACTTATTTAATAGATGTTAGTAAGGATTTAAAGAAAAATAGTATATTTAAAATGCTTACGTGTAATAGATTAAGTAAATATATTAAACTATTGGTGGCATAGAAAGAAGAAATTGACTATTTAAGTACTATTAATTTATATAAGAAAAATGGTGTTAAAGTTATCTATGATTATAAAGAAACTAAGCATGTAAATAGTAAAATATTTGCTGAAGATATTGAAGTAATAGTAAATAGAGAATTTATAAAGAATAACTTAGATAATGAATATGAATTTAAAAGAAAAAATGTAAAATTAATTGTAGATAACAAGGAGGAAGAATAATGAGTGTTTATGGAGAATTTTTTACAAAGTTTATGGCCCCTTTATTTGAAGGGATAGTAAAAATATTTAAGGGTTTTGTTGAAGGGTTATTTCAAATGTTTAATATCATTAATTATATAACTGTAGTTAATGATTACAAAGACGAATTAACTGGTACAGGACTAGCTATTATGATCGTATCAATCATCTTTTTAGTAGCAATTATAGGATTGATTGCATTCTTGATTTATCATTCTATTAAAGTATATGTAAGATATCGCATTAATCTAAAAAAAGAAGATATGCTTATTGAAGAAATAGATTCATTAAATAATGAAGTTTTAAAATTAAAAAGACAAAACGAAAAGTTTAATGAACTAACAAATGAATATGGTGAAGTTGAATATAACGAAGATGGTACAATTAAAAATGCTTTGAAGCAAGGAGAAAGTAGATTCTTTAAGTTAAGTAATGTTGATAAATATTATGAAGAAAATTCTCCAGCAGTTATTGAAAATAGATTTGCTTTAAATGATTTATGTGAAGCTTTTCGTAATTTTGCTGCATCTAAGTTGCATTTATATTATGACATTAATTTAATTCGTTTATTTATAGCTAGTTTGGCTTCAAATAAATTAATCATTCTTGAAGGTATCAGTGGTACTGGTAAAACAAGTTTAGCTTATGCATTTGGAACATTTTTAAATAATGCTACTACTGTTGCTAGCGTTCAACCATCATGGCGTGATTCTACTGAAATATTTGGTTACTTCAATGAATTTACAAAGAAATTTAATGAAACTGGAATATTAGAAAAAATGTATGAAGCTCAATATAATGATCAAGTATATATAACATTACTTGATGAAA
>CAZSXH010000053.1:0-6594 GCA_964611015.1 uncultured Muribaculaceae bacterium | reverse complement strand
GATTAATATGGGAAGAGCATATGAAGTAAGAAAAGCAAGTATTCAAAAAACTGGAGCAGCAAAAGGGAAGATTTATACAACTTTTGCTAAAGAAATATATCTAGCTGCTAAAAAGGGTAGTCCTAATCCAGAAGCAAACGTTACTTTAAAAAGACTTATAGATAAAGCTAAAAAGAATCAAGTTCCTAGCGATATTATCACAAGAGCAATAGATAAGGCGAAAGGTGTAGGTCAAGATGAATATCATGAAGTAGTTTATGAAGGATTTGGACCTGGAGCTTCAACCTTGGGTATTAAATGTTTAACTGATAATGTTAATAGAACTGTAGGTATGGTAAGAGCAGCATTTAACAAAGTAAATAAGAGTTTAGGGGTAACCAATTCTGTAACTTATAATTATGATTATTTAGGAATTATTGCCTTTAAATATGACAATGAAGAAACAGTTTTTGATACTTTACTTGAAGCTGGCATAGAAATAGTTGACATTGAAAGTGAATCTGGTGAAATAACATTAACTGTAAATCCAACCGATATGAATAAAGTAAAAGATGAACTTGAAAAATTAATTCCGAATATCGATTATGAAGTTGATGAAGTAGGAATGTATGCTAAAGATAAAATTAAATTAAGTGGTGAAGATAAAGAGGTATTTGATCGCCTTTATAAAATGCTTGATGAAATTGAAGATGTTTCAGAAATATACACAAACGTTGAGATGTAGGAGAGCTTATGAATAAAGAAGTAAAACCAACAAATGATTTTTTAAAAGCAATCATTATTGTAGTTTTAACGTTTTTTGGTTTTGAACTAGTTACAAACTTTTTAGGATCAATAGTTGCAGGTGCTTTTTGGAAGTCTCTTATAACAGGTAAGTATGGAAGAGCTTTTATAAGTGAATGTGCAGTTTTAATTTTTGCTATTGGCTATTTACTTATTCGAAGAAAATGGAGTATTTTCAAAAAGAAGAAATGGAAATTAAAAGAATCTATTGAACTTGGTGTTCCAATTATTGTTTTGTCTTTAATTATGCTATTTGTTAATATTCCTGAAGCTATTTCATCAAATTTAAACGTTTATAATTTAATAAGTTTAGTATTTTACTGTGTTTCTATTGGCTTTTTTGAAGAGATTGTATATCGAGGAATAATAGAGGGTGAATTGTTAGAACGTTTCAGCAATACTAAAATCCAAGCGTTTATATCAATTGGTATAAGTGCATTAATATTTGGTATTGTTCATATTACTAATATGTTTTATGGCCAAGATTTATTTACAACTATAATGCAAGTAATTCAAACAATTTCCATTGGAATATTATTTGGTAGTATTTATTATGTAACAAGAAACATATGGAGCTTAATATTCTTACATGGTTTTTATGATTTTGCGGTTATATTAAGTGATGTCAATTTAATAAAAGATTGTGGTTATACTGGTGCTATTCCATTACATGTAATGTTTCAATCAATAGTAGTATCATTAATTTTGAGCGGCATATATATTCTTTATAGTCTACTTATCTTAAAAGATAGTAATATTAATCCATTATTAAATAAAGAAACAACTGAAGAAGATAAACAAAAAGAAAAGAAAATGGTAGGTAAAGTTGGAACTGTTATTTGGGCTTTGATTATAGGATTCTTTGGATTTAATGCTTTTTACGGAAGTATTTTTGAAAATGAAGATGCTTCTTCTTACTATACGTGTTATGATTATCCTGAAAAAGAACTTAAAAACATTGAAACTCACTATTTTGCTTATGATGAATTTAAATTAGCAGTTATTAATAACTTGGGAGAACATACTGAATTTGCTGTTTATAAAGAAAATGATAGAGCTATAATTAAAAATCAATTTACCGGAGAAACATTAGATCTAGGAATTGATGATGTTTATCGTGTTGTTGCTTTTGATAATAAAATATTAATTATAGCAACAGATTATGTTGATTTTAAACTTTATTATAACAATTATTTAACTAGTGATAATGCAAGTAATACAAATGAATTTTTAAATAATTTAAAAAAATCTTTTAAGAGTTATGATATGCCTAGTATTAATGCTTTAGGTTATTTGGTTGATGGAAAAGATGGTAAAAAATATCCAATGGTACGAAGTACTACAAATGATATTTTTATCATAAATGAAGATAAAGTTGAATTAATAAAAGAAAAATAGATTTCACGTAAAAGACGTGAAATTTTTTATTGCAAAATAGTGTAAAAACAATGCCTGAAAATAGATATGTAGGGTATTTAGTGATATAATAAATATATATTGGTGGTTTAAATGAAAAAGTTTAAATTAAAAGGTCTTGATTCTGGTATATTAATGTTTATTACGTTAATCTATTTAGAATTTTTATTTAGGTTATTAGTTAAGAATCAAATTTTTAATATAAGTATATTATATGTACTTATATTTAGTATTTTTCTAAGTTTAATAATAAATATGGTAACAAAATTTTTTGAATTAAGAGTTAATAAAACTATTTGGTTTGTTATTTTGTTTATGATATCACTTTTATATTCAGTTCAACTATGTATGTACAAAATGTTTGGGTTCTATTTTAACTGGTCATTAATTGGAGCAACAGATCAAGTTGCTGCTTTTGCTGGTGATGGAATAAAACTAATACTAAATAATATCCTGGGAATTATTTTGATTCTTTTACCATTTGTTTTAACAATTATTTTTAGAAAAAAAATATCTTTTGATCAAGATTTAAGAATAAATAGTTTATATAAGCTAGGATATATAATAGTTTTATTCATAGTATTTACAGGATGTTTGTTTATTAATAAAAATAGTGTTAACTCTAGTTTTGATTTATACTATAAAGTAAATAATGCCACTTTAAATATCAATCGATTTGGAGTAATAAATGCATTTTTAATAGATAGTAAAAGAAGCATTATAGGATTTGATGAATTAGTAGATGTAATTCTACCAACAGATGATATTCCTAATGATTCTGATGAAACAATCTATCAATATAATAATTTAGATATTGATTTTGATAAACTAATTGCTAGTGAAAATAATGAGACGATAAAAAATATGCATGAATATTTTAAAAGTCAAAAGGGAACTAAGCAAAATGAATATACAAACTATTTTGAAGGTAAGAACTTGATCTTGTTTATGGCAGAAAGCTTTAATGAAATAGCTGTAAGAGAAGATATTACTCCAACGCTTTATAAGCTTGCAAATAGTGGTTTTGTTTTTGATAAGTTTTATACTCCAACGATTAGTAGTACTATCGGAGGAGAATTTCAAGAACTAACAGGATTAGTTGCTACTGATGGTTTTTTATCACCATGGCGTAGTGGACAAAATGCTTATCCTCTTGGAATTGCTAGTTTGTTTAAAGATATGGGATATAATACTTACGCTTATCATGATCATAACTATACTTTTCAAAACCGTAATAAATACTTAAGTGCTTTAGGATTTACTAACTTTAAAGGATGTCGTAATGGTTTAGAAAAAAATGTTAATTGTAAGCAATGGCCGGAATCTGATGTTGAAATGATTGAAGCCACATATAAAGATTTTATAAATTCAGAAGAGCCATTTTTTACATACTATGTTACTGTAAGTGGTCATGGTGATTATGGTTTTAGCTACAGTGCTATGGCTAAAAAACATAAAAAAGATGTAGCTCATTTAAATTATTCAGAAAAGCCTCTTGCTTATTTAGCTGCTCAAATTGAGCTTAATAATGCTTTAGAATTATTAATTGAAAAGTTAGAAGAAGCTGGTAAGCTTGATGATACGGTAATAGCATTAGTTGGAGATCACTACCCATACTATTTAACTAATAAAGAAGTAAATGAAATTGCTAGTTATCAAAAAGATAATGTAGTAGAAATTAATCATAGTAATTTTATTTTATGGAATAATAATATAGATACTATAAAAGTAGAAAAAGTAGGTAGTCAAATTGATGTTTTGCCAACTCTTTATAATTTATTTGGAGTAAATTATGATTCTCGTTTGATTATTGGTAAAGATATTTTAAGTACAGAACCAGGACTAGCTATATTTGGAAATCGTTCCTGGGTAAGTGATAAGGGAACATATTTTGCTAGTCAAGATAAATTTGTTTCCAGTACAACGGAAGAAATATCAAATGACTATATTAAATATATGAATAGTGTTGTAGCTAACAAAGTGACAATGAGTAAAAATATTATGAAGAATGATTACTATAGAAAGGTTTTAGGTGACTAATATGTGTGGGATTGCAGGTATAATAACTAAAGATAAAAATAAGAAAAAAATAATTGAAAACATGAGTAAACGTATTATTCACAGAGGACCAGATGGAGAAGGATACTTTTTTGATAAAGATGTTGCTTTAGCTCATCGCAGGCTTTCAATTATAGATTTGTCTACGGGTAATCAACCAATGTTTAATGAAGATGAAAGTGTTGTAGTAGTTTTTAATGGAGAAATATATAATTATTTAGAATTAAAGGATGAATTAAAAAAATTAGGACATAAATTTAAAACAAAAAGTGATACAGAAGTTCTTGTCCATGGTTATGAAGAATGGAAAACTGATTTGCCAAAGCATTTAAGAGGAATGTTTGCTTTTGCAATATATGATCGAAATAATGAAGAACTATTTTTATCTCGTGATAACTTTGGTATTAAACCTCTTTATTATGCGTACATGAATGGTACTTTCATGTTTGCATCAGAAGTAAAGGCATTCTTAGATGTTCCAGACTTTAAAAAAGAATTTAATGAAGATATTTTAAAAGCTTATTTAGAGTTTAGTTTTGTGCCAACAACTGAAACTTTCTTTAAGGGAGTTTATCGAATAGAAGCAGGTACAAGTCTTATTTTTAAAAATAAAGAAATCAAGATAAATAGATACTTTAAGTTGGATTTTAAAGAAGGAAAAAACTCTTTTGATAAAGCAGTAGATGATATAGATAAAATCATGAATGATAGTGTAAAACATCACTTACTTTCAGATGTAGAAGTAGGATCATTTTTATCAAGTGGGGTAGATTCATCTTATATTGTATCTTTGGCTAAACCACAAAAAACTTATACTGTTGGATATGATATACCGAAGTATGATGAAATAAAATATGCAAAAGATTTAGCAGAAAAATTAAACATTGAAAATAAATCGAAGGTAATTACAAAAGAAGAGTATATAAAAGAGTTACCTAAAATTTTATATCATTTAGATGAACCTACTAGTGATCCCGCAGCAATCAGTTTATATTTTGTTGCTAAATTAGCGAGCAAAGATGTTAAAGTTGTTTTATCGGGAGAAGGAGCAGATGAATTCTTCGGTGGCTATAATTATTATCGTGAAGAAGTTGATATGAAGTTTTATAATAAGATTCCATATTGCATTAGACATGCTATTGGAAGTATAGCTAAGTTATTTCCAGAAATGTATGGATTTAACTTTCTTGTAAGAAGAGGAGAAAAGCTAGAGAATAGTTATATTGGAGTTAATCGAAACTTCTCAGAAAAGATGGCTAAAAAGGTTCTTAAAAAGAATTATCCTTTAAAAGGAATTGATGTAGCACGTAAAACTTATAAAGAATTTGAAAATTATTCTAATATCGATAAGATGCAAGCAATTGATATAAACTTTTGGCTAATGAAAGATATTTTATTAAAGGCAGATCGAATGACTATGGCATCAAGTTTAGAAGGAAGAGTTCCTTTTATTGATAAAGAAGTATTTAAAGTGGCATCATCACTTCCATTTGATTATAAAGTTACAAAAGAAAATACAAAAGTAGCTTTAAGAGAAGCGTCTAAAAAAGTAATACCAACAGAAGCTTATAAGAAAAAGAAACTTGGTTTCCCAGTTCCTATTAGAGAATGGATGAAAGATAGTGATGTTAGTAAAGAAATTAAAGATACTTTTGCAAGTGAAGTAGCTAATAAATACTTTAACGTAAGTGTAATTAATAAACTATTGGATGATCACGTTAAAGGAAAAAAAGATAATTATCGTAAAGTATGGACTATTTACTGTTTTATTAAATGGTATCAAATATTTTTTGAAACAGTTTAACAAATTTAAAAAGGCACTATTTCTTAAAGAAAAGGGCCTTTTTAAATTAATATAAAAAAATGATTTTACAAAGTATATTTTTATATGTTATGATTTTAATGTATTGGATGGTGTATTATGATAGACTATATAATAATTGGATTACTTATATTAGTGATAATATTTTTGATTGTATTAGTACTAAAGAAAAGTAATAATAATGAATTGACTGAAAGACTAGGACATTTTGAAGCTAATATAAATAAAGAAATAGGTAACTTTAAATATGAATTTTCTAAAAATCTTACAAGTGATTTTGAAAAATTAGATGAAAAGATTGAAAGAAAGTTAAATAATATAAATGATAAAGTTAATGAAAGATTAGATCAAAACTTTGAGAAGAGTAATAAAACATTTATGAGTGTTTTAGAAAGACTTTCAAAGATTGATGAAGCTCAAAAGAAAATTGAAGGCTTATCAAGTGAAATAGTGTCTCTTCAAAGTGTTTTAACTGATAAAAAAACGAGAGGTACTTTTGGAGAAGTAAATCTAGA
>CAZSXH010000052.1:0-6631 GCA_964611015.1 uncultured Muribaculaceae bacterium | reverse complement strand
CATTTGGATTTAATCCTTCTAATATTTCTAATTTTGCTTTTAAAATATTATCTCTACTACCTAAATTACCAATATGAGCAGTACCAACATTAGTAATTAAGGCAATATCTGGTTTAGCAATATTAGTTAAGTAACTAATTTCTCCAGAATGATTCATTCCCATTTCTAAAACTAACACTTCATTAGATTCTTCTAATGACAATACTGTAAGAGGTAACCCAATATGATTGTTTTGATTACCAATGGTTTTATGAGCATTGAATTTTTCATTTAAAACACTATATAACATATCTTTAGTACTAGTTTTTCCAGCACTACCAGTAACTGCTACTACAGGATTGTAAAATTTATCTCTTTTAACTTTAGCAATTACTCCTAAAGCTTTTATAGAATCTTCTACAACTAATATAGATTTATCGTTTTCTTCTAAATATTTTAAAACTTCATCAGTTGGAACAAATTCATCTACTATAGCAATAATAGCTCCCTTTGAAAAAGCATCCATGAATAGTTTATTACCATCATTCTTTTCACCTTTTATTCCAATATAGCAATCATTTTCGTGGACTTTTCTTGTATCTATAGTTACATTATTAATATCTTTTTTAATTTCATTAAAAAGTGATAGATATTTGACATTTTCATAAATATCTATTGTCTTCATAATATCACTCCTTTATTTTTCTAATTATAACCTATTTAAACAAATTTGTATATAATTCCTTAAAATTTGATATAGGTATTATTTTGATATTATCTTTAATAATCTTTGGCACTTCTAATAGATCATCTAAGTTATTTTTAGGCATATATACTACTTTGATATTGTTATTATATGCACCAATTAATTTTTCCTTGAGTCCTCCGATTTTTAAAATGCTTCCATTTAATGAAACTTCTCCAGTAAAAGCAATATCCTTTTTTACTTTTTTGTTTTCCATCATACTTGCAATTGCAGCAGCAATAGATAATCCAGCAGATGGTCCATCTTTTTTGGTAGATGCATCCAAGAAGTGAATATGGAAATCTAAATTATCAAAATTATATTTATACATGCTTTTTAACATAGTTAAGCAAACAGAGACACTTTCTTCCATAATATCTCCTACATTGCCTGTAATTGTAGTTTTACCCTTTCCTTTAGTTGCTACAACTTCAGTTTTAGTAACAATACCTCCAGCAGGTGTATAAGCAAGGGAATTTACTACGCCAGCATTTGCCTCATCAGCAAGATATTCCACATATTTTGGCATTCCAAGTAATTTAACAATTTTTTCTTCATTTAAACTCTTTATATTATTTATAGTTATCTTTCTAGCAAGAGAAGCTAAAACTCTTTCTAAGTCACGAACTCCAGCTTCTTTTGTATAATTATTAATAATAAAATAAAACAAATTATCTGTAATTTTTATTTTTTCATCAACTAAATTTTCTTTAAAAACTCTAGGGATGATATATTTTTTAGCAATATCTTTTTTTTCAAATAATGTATAACTATTAAGATCAATTAGTTCTACTCTATCTAATATAGGTGCTGGTATATTATCAATGTAATTAGCTGTTAAAATAAATAAAACATTACTTAAATCAAACGGTTCTTCAATATAGTTATCAGTAAAATATTTATTTTGGACTGGATCAAGTATTTCTAATAAAGTACTAGCAGGATCTCCTTTATAATCTTTTACCATTTTATCTACTTCATCAATTAAAATGACTGGATTATTGCTATTACACTTTTTTATTCCTTGAATGATTTTTCCAGGACTAGATGCAAGATATGTCTTTCTTGAACCAATAAGTTCTGTAGAGTCATTTAATCCTCCAACACTAATTTTATAAAATTTGCGATTTAGGGCATCAGCAATAGCCATTGCCATACTAGTTTTTCCTACACCTGGCGCTCCTACTAAACAAAGAATTGGACTTTCAATATTTTTATTTAAATTTTTAATCGCAACATATTCACTAATACGTTCTTTAATTTTAATTAAACCATAATGAGATTCATCTAACTTTTTATAAACTTCTTTAAAATCTGTTGCTTCTTTGGTACTTTTATTCCAAGGAAGATGCAAAATCCAATCAAGATAATTATGCATGACACTCACTTCTGGTGAAGCTTCATTCATAATTTCATATTTATCTATTTCATGTTCAATATGGATTTTTATGCTTTTTCCAACTTTTAAATTTTCTAAAATATTTCTAAATTCTTGTACTTCTACTTCTTTCCAAGATTCTTCTCCAAGTTCATTTTTTATTGCTTTTAGTTTTTCTTTTAAAATATATGATTTTTGTTCTGCAACTAAATTTTCTTCAACTTTTGCATCTAGTTCATTATCAAGTTCGATTCCTTTTATCTCTTCGTTCATATCTCTTATTAAAGATTTAGCGCGATTTAAAGGATTGATTTCTTGCATGTATTCAAGCTTTTTTGAAATATCAAATGGTAAAAAAGAAGCTATGGCATCTGTAACTTTATTTAAATCTTTATTATTTACTACATAACTTAAAATATCATTAGAAACATTTTCAGCACATGAAATATATTCCTTTAATACACTTATTATCTTTTTTAAAATAGCATTTTCTTCTTCTTTAATTAGTGATGGTAAATCAATAACCATTACTTCACTATATAAGATATCTGATTCTAAATTGTAGTATTTATTTACCGCAACTCTTTTAATACCTCTAAGACGTACTTGGATACTATTATCAATATCAATTTTATTTTTAATTTTAGCAATTACTCCAACTTTAGGTAAATCAGATACACCTGGTTCTTCTTCTAATTCATCTATTGGAGCAACAACTAAGATTTCACCCTTATAATTACTACAAGCATCTTTTATTGCTTTTTTACTAATAAGATTATTAAGCTCTATTTTTATTTCCTGATTAGGAAGGATTACCAATCTTTTTAATAATATTACTGGTACATTAAAATTCATCCTTTGGCACCTCCCAAACATAATTGTTATTATATATTTAAAAATCTTTTTTGTAAAGAAAAATCACACTAATTTTACGCCAGCATAATATACGATAGACAAAGGAGGAATTATGGTAGATTGGTATATAAATTTAGCATATCCCATACAGGCATTAATAGCAACTTTATTTACCTGGGGAATAACTGCTTTAGGGGCATCTGCAGTATTTTTATTTAAAAAAGTAAATAAGACTACTTTAGATGCAATGCTAGGACTTTCAGCAGGCGTAATGATTGCTGCCACTTTTTGGAGTTTATTATCTCCCGCTATAGACATGGCCGAAGAATTAAAACTAAACTCTTGGTTAATTGTTTCCCTTGGTTTTTTAAGTGGAGGTTTGCTTTTATATGTTGGAGATAAAATATTTGATAAAATTACTCGTAAAAGAACTAATAGTCATAGTATAAAACGCTCGTTAATGCTGATATTTTCCATTACTCTTCATAATATACCTGAAGGAATGGCTATTGGAGTTGCTTTTGGATCGGTTGCTTATAACTTAGAAGGCGCAACTCTTATGGCAGCAGTTATGCTTGCAGTGGGAATTGGTATTCAAAACTTCCCAGAAGGTTCTGCGGTATCTCTACCTTTAAGACGTGAAGGAATGAGTCCAAAATGGGCATTTTTGTGGGGGAATTTAAGTGGAATTGTTGAACCAATTTCAGCAGTTATTGGAGCTATACTTGTAATAAAAATTAAAATCTTACTTCCTATATTACTAGCTTTTGCTGGTGGAGCTATGATTTATGTCGTTGTTCAAGAATTAATACCAGAAAGTCAAACTAATAAGAAAAAAGATTTAATGGCTTTATTTACAATTCTTGGATTTATGATAATGATGATCTTTGATGTAGCTTTAGGATAATAAAAAAGCTTGCTTATGCAAACTTTTTTTAATTTTCATTTTCATACAATGTTTTATATACTTTGTTTTTCTTAAATAATTCTTTATGTGTACCACTAGCAACAACTTTACCTTCATCAATTAAATAAATTATATCAGCATCAATTATTGTAGAAAGACGATGAGCAACTATAATTATAGTATGATTCTTAACTAGATTATTAATTGCTCCCTTTATTTTAGCTTGATTTTCATTATCTAAGGCACTAGTTGCTTCATCAAATAAAATAATTTTGCTTTCTTTCAAAAGAGCTCTAGCAATAGCAAGTCTTTGTTTTTGACCTCCTGATAGATTTACTCCACCTTCACCAATTAATGTATTATATTTATCTGGTAAACTCATAATATACTCATCTATTTCTGCCATTTTGCAAGCTTTTCTTATTTTATTTAAAGATAAATACGGATCAACAATCTTTAAATTATCTAATATACTTTTATTAAACAAGAATGGATCTTGACGAATAATAGCTATATTTTGATGGAATGATTCTTCATCAAAATCATCTATAGGAATATCATCAATTAATACTACTCCACTATCAGGTTTAAAATAACGAAGCAACAAATTAAATATTGACGTCTTTCCTTGACCAGATTTACCTACAATAGCAATCTTTTTATTCGCAGGTAACACGATATTAAAATCTTCAAAGATACTTTTTTCTTCATTTTTATATTTAAATGTTACATTTTTAAACTCAACATTTCCTACAATATTAGTTTTGTGAACATTTCCATATTCTACATCCTTATAAGATTTATTATTTAATATTTCATCTATTCTTTCAACAGCAACACGCATTTTTTGAAAGCTTGTAGATAATTCCATTATCCAATCGATAGTTCCCATAAATCTATAAATGTAATATGTCATCGCCATAAAGAACGCAAAAGATGACTTTTCTAAAATAATTAATATAATACAAGTAATAAATACTCCAATTTCAAGCAATGACTTTAATACTCCTGCCATAGCATAATAATTCTTTTCCGTATAACGTTGTTTATTGGTTTTGGCAAATATATTTCTAATTATATTTTTTACACTTACATTTAAAGGTTCTCTTACTCCAAGTGCTCTTATTTCTCTGATTCCCATGATTGATTCATTAACTTCAGCAATAGCTTTATCTTTTTCTTTACTTATCTCTTTTTGATTCTTTTTGATTTCAGGTAAGAATTTTTTTGAAAATACATAAAACAATGTTAAAAACAAAGCAACTTCAAAAGCAACAATCAAAGAGTTAAAACAAATATAGATAAATACTACTATTGCTGTAAAAACATGAATTACTGTTCTAACTAATTGTAAGAATGTATCAGTTATAGTACCTGGATCATTTATAACTCTATTAATTATCTCTCCACTTGTTTTTTCTTCAAAAGCAATTGCAGGTAAAAGTCCTACTTTATAATAAACATCATAACTTATTTTTTTCATTATATTATTGGAAATATAATCTAAATATAATCTACCTAAACGATCAAAATAAATTTCATTTATTACTTCTAATACTAAAACTAGAGCTAATACTAAAATTGAAAGACCAAATGAACTTGCTGCAGCTAAATCAATGGCAACACCCATTAAATAGCCAAAAGATACACCAATTATAGAACTGATAAAAATCAAAAGAAAAGATTTTATAAAAAGTCTTTTTTCTGATTTAAAATACTTCTTAAAAAATCTCCATATTTCTTTATTAGTCATAATTATTCACCCTTTTTAATCTCATTTTTTAATTCAAATAATATATTTAATGCCGCGATTGGTGTTGTATTAATTACATCAATTGCTTCAATTTTTTCTTTTATTATATCATCTTTTTTTACATTAGGTTCAAAGTTCATACTTAATTGTACTTTTTCATCAGGGCTTTTACGTTTTGCATTAGTTTCATACTCAGATAAAATTTCACTAGCACGATCTAATAATTCATCTGGCATTTTAGCAAGTCTTGCTACATGAATACCATAACTCTTATCAACTGCACCATTTTTAATTTTATGTAAAAATGTAATTGCATTACCATTTTCAATTGCGCTAACATGAACGTTTTTAATATTTTTAAATTTCTTATCTAATTTCGTAAGTTCATGATAATGTGTTGAAAATAAAGTAAAAGCCTTTATATTTTCACTAATGTATTCTAAGATTGCTTGAGCTAAACTCATTCCGTCATATGTAGCAGTTCCTCTTCCTAACTCATCAAATAAGATTAAGCTATGACGAGTTGCCTTAGCAATGGCATTTCTTGCTTCTTTCATTTCTACCATAAAGGTAGATTCACCACTTACTAAGTCATCACTAGCACCAATTCTTGTAAATATCTTATCAATGATTGGCAGTGTTGCAGATTTTGCAGGTACAAATGATCCCATTTGAGCCATAATAACAATTATAGCAAGTTGTCTCATGTATGTTGATTTACCACTCATATTTGGACCTGTAATAAGTAAAGTGTTAATGCCATTATCCATAACACAATCATTTGGAACATATTCTTCTTTACTTACAATTTCTACTACTGGATGTCTTCCATCTTTTATATCAATAATATCTCTATCTGTTAATACTGGTCTTACTAAATTATACTCTTCACTACAAATAGAAAGTGATACTAATGAATCAAGTACACTTAAAGCATCTGCTGTTTTGTTTAGAAGAATTACTTCTTCTTTTATTTTATTTCTAATTTCACAAAATAAATTATATTCTAAGTTG
>CAZSXH010000051.1:0-6711 GCA_964611015.1 uncultured Muribaculaceae bacterium | reverse complement strand
TTTTATCAACTGGCTTATTAGTATCATCAGGAATATTCCATGTTGTACCTATCTTTTCTGCACCTTCGATTCTTCCATCTTGAATAAGTTGTCTGATCCTTCTTTCACTGATATTCCATTTTTCGCTTGCTTCTTTTATTTGCATAGTGATCACCTCTATATGCATTATACCGTTTTTGGAATAATATGTCAATGTTACTGTACTACTTGTGGAATATTATATTATTAAAAATAAGAAAATGGTACCCAAACGGTACCTAAATCAATTTATCTATATTTCATAAATGTTCGCAAGCCCTTATAAAATCTTAGAAAAAACAAAATGACACCCAATTAAGGGTGTCTTCAGGGGGTTTTGGTTGATCTCTTCACATTGAGATTCGTAAGAGAGATCAGGTTATCAGCATGACGATGTGTCATGCTATTATAATAGTAATAAATTTTAGGTTGTTTGTCAATTGATATTTGAAACTTAATCTAAAAAGTTAATGTTTTCTACAATATTTTTGTAAAATAAATTATTTAAATATTCTTTGCTTTCAAGGAACTCTGCAGCGTCGATATTTGCTTGAGAAAGAATTTTAAAATCGCGTTTAAAATCTGCTATTTTAAATGTCATATCACCACTTTGTTTAACTCCAAATAAGTCTCCTTGACCACGTTGCTCAAAGTCTTTTTCAGCAATATAAAATCCATCTGAGCTTTCTTCCATTACTTTTAGTCTTTCGTTATTATCGATATTAGTAATCAAATAACAGTAACTTTGAATGTCGCTTCTGCCAACACGACCACGTAATTGGTGAAGAGTAGCAAGACCAAATCTTTCAGCATTAAATATTACCATCATTGAAGCATTTGGAATATCTATTCCTACTTCAATTACAGTAGTAGAAATAAGAATTTTAATATTGCCATTTTTAAATTCTTGCATTAATTGATCTTTTTCTTTTTGCTTTAACTTTCCATGTAATATCTCAATTCTGGTATTACCAAAAGCTTTGTTTAACTTTTCTTTTAATTCAGTTACACTATTTAAATCAAGTTCATCATTGTGTTCTATTAAAGGAGACACAACAAAGATTTGATGATTATTTTTAAGTTCTTCATACATTTTCATTAAAGCATCTTTAATGTTCTTTTCTTTAACAACTTTGGTAATAATATCTTTTCTAACATTTGGTTTAGTCTTAATTTGAGATAAGTCTAAGTCCCCATAGATTGTAAGAGCATATGTTCTTGGAATAGGTGTTGCTGATAGATAAATAACATCTGCTTCTCCATTAGTTTTTTTGTTTTGCAGAAGAGTTCTTTGATTAACTCCAAAACGATGTTGTTCATCCGTTATAACCAATCCTAAATTCTTAAACTTTAAGTTTTCATTTAATAATGCATGAGTTCCAATTACTAAATTAACCATACCTAGTTCAATTTCGTTATATATTTGTTCCTTTGCTTTTTTAGTCAAGCTTCCAGTAAGTAAAGCAATATTTATATTATAGTCTTTAAAATAGTTTTTAATTGATTCATAATGTTGCTTTGCAAGTATTTCTGTTGGAGCCATAAACGTTGATTGAAAACCACTTAAAAAGTTTGCAAGCATTGCAATAACTGCCACAATTGTCTTACCACTTCCAACATCTCCAAGAACTAGTCTATTCATTCGTTCACTTTTTTTCATGTCATCCAATATATCTTTAATAGTTTGTTCTTGATCAATAGTTAATTGAAAGTTTAAACTAGCCATAAATTCATTAATTACATTTTCATCAAATTCTTTTTTAAGTCCTATAGCTCTTTTATTAATTCCCTTTAAATAGTTTATTTTAAACATGTAGATAAATAGTTCTTCATAAATAAGTTTAAGTTCACTTTTTTTTATATCATCAATAGATTTAGGTTGATGTATTTTTTTGATTGCATCACTTTTTGAAATGAAATTATACTTATTATTTAAATAGTTGGGAATGTAATCTTCTATTTCACATTTTGCATTTAAAGCTTCATTTACCATTTTTTCTATGTTACTATTTTTAAGCCCTTCAGTTAAATGATAAATTGGCTCAATTCTTTCATTATCTATATTAAATTTAATATCACTAGCTATTAAAGTATTTTTTAACTTATTATATTTTCCTATAACAACTATTTCTTTATTAACAGTTAAAATATTTTTTAAGAAAGCTCTATTAAAAATAACAACTTTAAAATCTTTATTATTATTTGCTGCGATAAACTCTAAACGATTAAAGTTTCTTTTAATATAAGATATTTTAACATTACTTATAACAGTTGATTTTATATATACAACACTTTCTTCATCTGCTTCGTTTATGTTAGCAAATTTAATAACATTATATCGATAAGGATAATATTCAAGCAAATTTTCTACTGTTTTTATATTAATTTTATTTAATAAATTAACCGTCTTTGGACCGATTTTTGGTAAGATTTCTAAGTTCATGAGTCACCTCAAAATAATTATATCAAAAATATTAAAATTATGCTTGACAAAAAAGCTAAAATCGGTTAGGATAGTAATCACCAATTCACTTAAAGAAGGCGAATTGGTGCTAGTATCACACTAGTCAACCCCTTTTTATTCTTTTGGAGATCCATAACGGGTCTCCGTATTTTTTTTGCTTAAAAAAATATTAAATGCTATAATACTTTTAGGTGGTTTTTATGATGAAAACTTTATATCAAAAATATTTAGAACTATTTGAGATTCCAGATTTTTTAAACAAATATCTTAAAGTGCCTTCTTTAGTAAGGCTTAAGAAAATAGGTTATTTTTGTGGAATGGATTATGCCTCTAAAAATATCTATGAATTTAAAGGATATATTTCTAGATTTGATCATTCTTTAACAGTAGCTTTAATTACCTGGAGATTTACTCATGATAAAAATGCCACTATCGCTGGACTTATTCATGATGTATCAACTCCATGTTTTTCTCATGTTATTGATTACATGAATAAAGACTATGAAGAAATGGAAAGTACAGAAGAGTATGCTGAAAATATTTTAAGAAATGATTCTTGTTTTTTAGAATGTTTAAAAAAAGATAATATAAGTATTGAAAATGTAGTAGACTTTAAGAATTATAGTATTGTTGATAATAATCGTCCTAAACTTTGTGCTGATAGATTAGATGGGGTAATTTTAACTGGATTATACTGGACTAAGAGTATTAGTTTTGAAGATGTAAGCAATATGCTTGCAGCAACTGTTGTCTTTGAAAATGAAGAAGGGGAAAAAGAACTAGGATTTAATGACAAGAGCATTGCAGAACAAGTTGCAAAAACAAGTAATTTAATTGATGAGTATTGTCATTCAAATGAGGATAATTTTATGATGGAACTGCTTGCAAGTATTACCAAAAGAGCAATTGAAATAAATCTTATAACTTATGATGAGCTATTTGTATCAGATGAGAAAACTATTTTAAATAAATTTGAAAAAAGTACTGATGAATACTTAAAAAATGATTTAAATACATTCTATATGGCAAAGAAGGAAGATGTTCCTAATATGAAAATGCCAAAGGTTAAGATAAGAGATTTAAATCCTTTAGTAAATGGTAAAAGAATAAAAAAAGCATCAAATGGATGATGCTTTTTATTTTAAAATATATTCTTTAAACTTATCGCCTTTCTCTGCATAGTTTTTAAAATTATCATAACTAGCAGCAGCTGGAGATAATAAACATACTGTATTTTTCTTAGTAATCTTTTTTGCAAGATTGCAAGCTTCTTCTAAATTATCTACGAAGAAGGTTTTATCTTGTGGTAATTTTTTTCCTATAGTATGACCAGTCTTAGGCATACAGATAAAATGTTCAATATTAAAACTAGCTAATCTTTCTGCAAAACCTTCATATGATATACCTCTATCCATTCCTCCAAAAATTAAAGTATTAACATTTGGTATTGCTTCAATTGCTTCAATAGTTGCTTCAGGTATAGTAGCAAGAGTATCAACATAGTAGCATACATCATTAACTGTCCCAATATTTTCCAAGCGATATGGAAGTGACTTAAAATCTTTAATGGCTTTAAGAGTTAAGTTATCATCAAGTTTTAATATTTTACTTACTAAGAAAGCAACCATTATATTTTCTAAATTATGAACTCCAAGAAGATTTTTACTTATATTAGAAGCAAATACTTCAGTGTCATTATAATAAACCTTATCATCTTTTAAATATATTGTTGCTTCATCATTTAAGCTTACAGTGTATTTCTTAGCTTTAAAATCATATGTATTAACAAGAGTATTTAAAGTCTCATTATCACTACAATATATCATATGATCATCATCAATTTGATTTAGAAACATATGCATTTTGCATTCGTGGTAATGTTTTACATTTCCCGCATGGTCTAAATGGTCTTCAAAAAGATTTAATACAACTCCTATATGAGGAGATGTATTTAAAAACTCAAGTTGATGAGAAGACATCTCTAAAACTATAATAGTTTCATCTTTTATTTGTTCAATCATAGAAAGTATAGGTACACCGATATTACCTGCAAGTATAGCATCTTTATTATTTTCTTTTAAAATACTATATATAAGTGATGAAGTAGTACTTTTTCCTTTTGTACCTGTAACTCCAATTACTTTATTAGGCATGCTTTCTAAAATAAGCTCTATTTGTGATGTAATATTAATATTTGTTGTATCAACATCTTTAAAAGATACTCCAGGAGCTTTAATAATTAAATCATAAGACTCTAAGTTATCTAGATAATTATCTCCATATATTACTTCAACAAATTCATCATCTAATTCAATTTTATTTTTATCAATTATTGTAACGAATTTGTTTTTCATATATTTACGAATAAATTCATAAGTAGATTTTCCTTCGCGTCCATAACCAACAATAGCAATATTTTTATTTTCTAATTTATTAACTATTTTTGTTATCATAAGATATCGCTCCTTTAATGATTTTTTCAAAATCTTCAGTTAAACTATTTTCAATATTATAGTATTTTTCCAGATTTTTATTAAGAACACTCTCATCATAATAATTTTTATAATAGTAATCTAATAATATAGGTAAATTATCTTTATCCATATTTTTAATAGTTTTAGTTATTGCATAGTTTATTTCTTCAAAAGTACCAACACAATCAAATGGTTTAACATTTTCGTATCCAAGTAATTCTTTAAATGTTTGAAGTAAACTCTCATCTGTAAATAAATCTTTACCAAAAATATTAACTAATTCATCTTTATATAAATGAGGAGATAATAATGAATATACGAATAAACATTTAGCACATTCTCCACACCATTTCCAAGGAACTTCTTTGCTTCCAACATTACAGCTTTTAAATATATTATGGTATTCTTTAAACTTAGAAAAAAGCATACCTATTTGATACTCAGTAAGTCCTCTTAAAAAAGAAAAGTAATTAATATTAGCATTTAAATACTTTTTGGCATAATTTTGAAAATCTTTTTCAAATTCATATGACTTTGAGTATTGATGATTGATCTTAGTTCCTGAAACGTTAGATTCATTAGCACTAGATTCATTTGATAATATAATATTTTGATATCCATTTAAATAAGCAGTTAAATAAGAAACAAAAGCTACCATGGCAGAAAAAGGTGTATGACCATTTAAAAAACCTTCTTCATTTAATGCTAGTAATTCTTTATCTATAATTCTTTTTACAGTACAAATTTCATCACTTTTATAGCCTCTAGCATAAGCACAATCAATCATAACGTCTTTAGGATTTATTACAAATACATTAGAATCTTCTTTAGGAATTAAGCTTAAAGTAACACAAGAATCTTTGCCACCACCAACAGCTATTAAGTTGCCGCTAAACACATCATTGCATACTTGATCATATTTGGGACCATTTGATGTAATTGTTACAAATGATTCATAATTTGGATTTAAGCCATTAACATAAAAAAACTCACCTAAACCATAAAAATATATTTTTTTAAAAAAAGCATTTTGTTCATCATTTAAACTTCCACAGTTTACTATAATACTCTTTGGAACAGTTGCTTTATAATAACTTATTAATTCAAGCATACCAATATTAAATGCTAACTTTTCAATATATGCTTTATCTATATCTTTTCTTCTGACAGGAAAGATTAACTTATGATTAAATTTTTTTAGGTTTTTTATTTCATAATGAAAAATAACTTCTATATTTTCTTCTAAATAGTTAATATTAAAACTATCATAAATAAAAGTATCATATTTTCTTATTTCATCGAGAGTCTTTTTCATGTTTTGCCTCCATATAAAATTATATCATAAACATAGATTAATAGTCCAATTCAACCATATTTGTTTGTCGGTATAAAAATGCATGCTATAATTATTAAGAAAGGATAAAATAAAATGGAAAAATCAAAAGTATATTTTACAAAAGAAATTACTCCTGATAGTTTAGTTAAGATATATGAGGCTTTAGGAGTAAAGTTAAATGGTAATGTTGCCGTAAAACTACATTCTGGAGAAAAAGGAAATCAAAATTATTTGAGACCAGAAATTGTAAAAAGTTTAGTAGAATATGTAAATGGTACAGTAGTTGAATGTAATACTGCTTATGAAGGGGCAAGAAATGCCACTGAAAAACATGAAAAATTAATGGAAGAACATGGATGGACTAAATACTTTAACGTAGATATTATGGATAGTAAAGAAGATATGGTATTGGAAATTCC
>CAZSXH010000050.1:0-6720 GCA_964611015.1 uncultured Muribaculaceae bacterium | reverse complement strand
TGAAAGCGATGTTTCAGTTGTAAGTGCATCACATATAATTAAAAATCTTGATTGCAATAAATATGATGTTGTTCCTATTTATCTAAATAAGAATAATGAATGGTTTATTGTAAAAGAAGATATGAGAAAAAGAAGTTACAAAGTAGGTACCATACCTAAAAGAACAAAACCAATTAAAAATATAATAGAATTACTTAAAAAGTTAGATGTTGTTTTTCCTGTTCTTCATGGCAAATACGGTGAAGATGGTACTATTCAAGGATTACTTGAATTAATTAATGTTCCTTATGTTGGCTGCGGAATTCTAGCAAGTAGTGTATGTTTAGATAAATTTTATACTAAAGCCTTACTTGGAGTATCTTTAAATGTTACGGATGATTTAGGTTTAAAATATGAAAATAATGAGTTTGTTTGTTATAAAAATTGTGTTCCAATCGGAGCTTTGAGTATGAATGAAATAACAAAGCTTGTAGAAGAATATGTAGGATATCCAGCGTTTATAAAGCCTTCTAGATTTGGATCTTCTGTCGGCATAAAAAAGGTAGATGAACCAAAAGATTTAATTAGTGCTATAAATCTAGCAAAAAAATACGATAATGAAATATTAATCGAAAAGATGATCGAAGGAAGAGAACTAGAATGTGCTGTTTTTAAAGGTAATGCCATGGCAGTTGGTGAAGTTATAACAAATGATACTTTTTATAGTTATGATGCCAAATATAAAAATCCGGAATCTAAAACTATAATTCCGGCCGATATACCTGAAGATATTTGTGAGTCAATAAAAGAAATGGCAAGTAAAGCTTTTAAGATTGTTAATGGTAAAGGCTTAGCAAGAGTGGATTTCTTCTTGGAAAACGGTACAAATAAACTATATATTAACGAAATAAATACTATGCCGGGATTTACTGATATAAGTATGTATCCAAGACTTGTAAATGAAGCAGGTATAAGTTATGAAAATTTACTTGATGAATTAATTATGGATGCTAAAAAATCATATTAATAATAAAAATGGTAAAATAATAGAACAAATACTAAAAAGCAAAAATAATTTATTATAAAATAATGTTAATGGACTTACTGTTTTATTAGCATTTTTTTCATTTATATATAATTCTAATACCTCTCCAATTTTAGGACTAAAAAACGGTAGCTTAAAACGAGTTGAATCACTTGTTGTGTATTCTTCATTATCATATACATATGTATAAAAATATACATGAGTACTTTTATGATATGTAGTTCTAAGGATTACATCACTACATTTACAAGTAATCTTTTTCATTGACTTACATTTTTTTAAAATTATAAAATATTTATAAAATAAAATCACAGCGATTCCCCATGAAATTACAAAAATAGAAGTTTCATTGCTTGTCATATTATCACCTTAACTTAAATTTAACATATGATAAAACATTTGTCTATTTAAAAAAATGTAAGATATTGATATAATGATAAAGATGAGTGGAGTGATAAGTTTGAAACTTAAATTTGAATTAAAGTATAAAGATGATAAAACTATGGCCAGACTTGGAGAAATAACTTTTAATGGTTTGACTTATGAAACTCCAATGTTTATGCCAGTTGGAACTAATGCTACCGTAAAGACATTGTCACCAGAAGAATTAAAAGAAATGGGATCAGGCATAATTCTTGCTAATACTTATCATTTATGGCTTAGACCAGGCGAAGATATTGTCGCTTCTGCTGGTGGTCTTCATAAATTTATGAATTATGATGGTCCAATATTAACTGATTCTGGAGGATTTCAAGTTTTTTCTTTAGCAAAGCCAAAAGATATAACTGATGAAGGAGTAAAATTTAAAAATCATTTAAACGGTGATAGTTTATTACTTACTCCTGAAAAATCAATTGAAATTCAAACTAAGTTAGGTAGCGATATCATGATGTCTTTCGATGAATGCGTTAAATGGCCAAGTACTCATGAATATATGGAAAATAGTATCAAGCGTACTTTAGAATGGGCAAGAAGAGGAAAAAGTGTAAAAAAAGATAATGATCAACTTCTTTTTGGTATCGTTCAAGGTGGTGAATATCCTGATTTAAGAAAATATTGTGCAGAAGAATTAGTTAAAATGAATTTTGATGGTTATTCAGTAGGAGGCACAAGTGTTGGTGAAGATAAACCAACAATGTATAAAATGGTTGAATATTCAACTAAATACTTACCAGAAGATAAACTAAGATATTTAATGGGAGTTGGAGATCCTATTGATTTAATTGAAAATGTCATGCGAGGAATTGATATATTTGATTGTGTGGCACCTACAAGACTTGCTAGACACGGCCATGCTTATACAAAACATGGTAAGATTAATATTAAAAACAATAAATATAAAGATGATTTTACTCCTGTAGATGATTGTGATTGTTATGCTTGCAAAAATTATACTAAAGCATATATAAGACACTTAATAAATGCTAATGAAACTTTTGGAGCAAGACTTTTATCTATTCATAATATAACTTTTTTACACGAGTTAATGAAACAAATAAGAATACATATTAAAGATGGAACAATGGAAGAATTTAGAGATGAATTCGTAAAAAATTATTATGGTGAAGAAAATGAATAAATTTATAGTAACATTTACAATAATTATAGTAGTAGGTTTATTAATCGGAGTAACTACTTATAAAGTTGTTGATGATCATAACAAAAAAGTTTTGCTTGTTCAAGAAAAATATATTATTGAAAAAGCAAAAGATTGTATAAATCAAAAAAAGTGTAGTAATGATACTATCACTTTAAAAGAATTATATGAAAAAAACTATTTAGATAAACAAGTAAATAAAGTAACTAAAGAGTTTTATAATGAAAATTCTTATGTTGAAATTAAAGATTCTATGTATAGATTTATTATTCTACCTTAGAATCTTCTTTTTTATTTATGCCAAGCATTCCTCCAAAAACTCCTGATAATAATAAAATTAAATAATAAACAATTGTAGAAATACTAAATACTTTTCTCATTGTAAAAAGATTTATTATAAATAAGACAAGTAACAACATTCCTGCTATTTTTAAACCGGCAATATATCCTTTTGAATTAGCTTTCTTTCCGGTTTTAATACCAAAAAATAAAAATGCTCCTATATTAAATAACAATATTAATAAATTTGTAATTGTAGAGTTTATTCCTATTAAATTTAATAAACTACATACAAACACAAGTAATATTATAAATATTGTATAAAAACCAATGTATTTTAATAAATATTTCATTTAATCACCTAATTAATACTATGCAACTAGTATATTATTAGACTAAATATTGATTAAAATATTAGAAATAGCACCATAATATAATTGGTGATTATATGGAATTATTTGTTGTCTTATTTAGAACATTATTCTTTTACTTTTTCGTACTTATATCATATCGAATCATGGGAAAAAGAGAAATTGGACAGCTTGGAGTAATAGATTTGATCATATCAATCCTTATTGCTGAATTAGTAGCTATTAGTATTGAAGAAACAGAAAGTCCTATGTTTTTAACAATTCTTCCAATACTACTATTAGTAATTTTAGAAGTGGCTTTTGCTTTTATTTCGATTAAATCAAGAAAGTTCAGAACAATTTTTGATGGTAAACCATCATTAATAATTTGTAATGGTAAAATTAATTATAAAGAAATGGTTAAGCAACGCTATTCATTAGATGATTTGTTAATTGGACTTAGACAAAAAGAAATAAAAGATATTGAAATGGTAGAGTATGCTTTTTTAGAACCAAATGGCGAACTATCAGTTTTTAAATATAATTTCTTTAAAATGAAAAGTGCTTATCCGGTGGCATTAATTTTAGATGGACAAATTCAAACTGATGTTTTGAAACATATTCATAAGACAAAAGAATGGCTTGAAGATGAATTAGCCAATAAGAATCTAATACCTCAGGATATATTTTATGCTTTTTATAAAGGTAAGAAAATTTACATAATCAAAAAATGTGAAGTTGTTTAAAAAGGACTATGTCTTTTTTTTGTTTTATGTTATACTTATTTATAGTAGGGTGAGGCATAGTGAATAAAAATATGAGTGGTGTTTCAAAAAAACAAGTTTTGACTATTATTGGAACTCTTATTATTAGTGTATTTGCACTTTTAGTAGTAAGGGTAACTTATGCATATTATGGACCAGGATCACACGCAGAAGCGTTAAATGTTAAAGTTCATGGTGGAACAGTAGATGAATTACACTTTTTTGTGGGAGAACCCCTTAGTATTAATGTTACTCCTACAACTTTAGGCAGTGATGGCAAAAACTTAGAAATTAGGAGTACATCTAAAGCTACTCTTACTGCTGGTTCAGAAGGTATAAAATCAAGTTTTAATTATTATACTTATCTAGAATTAAAAGAAAACTCATTTATATATTCTGATGGAACAACTCCGGAAATAATATTAAGTGTAATTGGGACAAATGGTGAAGAAATCACAGACATAGATGGTCTTAATTATGGAACTTTTAATGGTGTATCTGGTTTTGACGTAACAACAAAAGAAGGAATATTTTTAATTGAATCTCCAACTATTGAATCATCAAGTGTAACTGAAGAAACTACTCAAGAAATCACTATTGTTTTAACTTATTTAAATTTATTAATTGATCAAGAAGCTAATGTCGGCAATAGTTTAAAAACTAATATAATGATGAAAAATTCACCTATAAGTGAAAATATAGATGAAGGAGAATAATTATGAAAGTACTTTGTATAGGTCATTCTAGTTGGGATATAACTGTTCCAGTTGATAAATATCCTGAAGAAAACACTAAATATCGTTTTGATGAAAAATATAGTGCTGGTGGAGGTCCTGCTGGTAATGCGGCATATCTTTTAGGCAAATGGGGTATTGATACTGTTATTGCTTCTGCTGTAGGATCAGATGATTTTGGAACAAACATAAAGAAAGAGTTTCAAGATATCAATGTTAAAACTGATTATATTGAAACTAGTTATGATAAAGATACTTCATTTTCTTTTATTCTTATAAATAAAAATAATGGATATCGTACAGTATTTAATGTAGCAACTGATAGACCAGCATTAAAAAAGATGACATATGATTTTACACCAGATATTATTTTTACTGACGGAAATGATTATAACGCTACTCAAAATGCCATAAATTCTTTTCCTAATGCTATTACCATTATAGATGCCGGAAGAGTAACACCAGAATTATTAGAACTGTGTAAATATATTAAATATATCGTATGTAGTAAAGGATTTGCAGAAACAGTCACAGGACTTAAATTTGATTATACCAATCCGCAATCTCTTGTAAATGTATATTTAAAATTACAAGATAAATATCCAAACGCAAATATTACTATCACATTAGAAGAAAATGGTGCACTTTATCAAGTGAATGATCAAATTAAAATAATGCCAGGATTAAAGGTGCAAGCAGTAGATACTACTGGTGCAGGAGATATATTCCATGGTGCTTTTACTTATGGAATTATAAATAACTTTGATATAGAAAAGATTGTTACATTAGCTAATATAGCTGCGGGGTTATCTGTAACAAAAATTGGGTCAAGATTATCTATTCCAACACTTTCAGAAGTATTAGATTACTACTCTAATAAGTTTAATACAACTCCTGTTCAGAATGCATCAGTAGCTGAAAGTGTTCAACAAACGCCTCAAGTTCAAATACAACCTGTTCAATCAAACGATATGCTTGAACATTTAGAATGATAATTACAAGCAAAACGCCAAAACTTGACTTACATGGCGAGATAACCGCTATGGTAGAAGTTTTAGTAAACGAATTTATAAAAGATAATAAAAATTTAAGAAATGAATATATAATTATTATTCATGGTAAAAGTACTAATATTTTAGCTGAAGAAGTGCATAGAACATTAAAAAATAATAAAAACGTATTAGAATATTATAAAAATAACTGGAATTTAGGTGAAACTATCGTTAGATTAAAACTATAATTCCAGTTTTAATTTTGGGAGGTTTATGGGAAATTTTGTTTTAGGAGTAATGGAGAATTACGGTTATATTGGAATACTTTTTTTAATAGCAATTGAAAATTTATTTCCTCCGATTCCATCAGAAGTAATATTGACTTTTGGAGGGTTCTTAACTACTTATAGTAAATTAAGTCCTTTTGGTGTAATTATTTCAGCAACTATAGGTTCTTTAATTGGAGCGATAATTCTTTATTATGCCGGAACGTTTATAAATGTTAAAAAAGATGATTTAGGAAAAACTAATAGATGGTTTAACAAATATGGGAATAAGGCAGTATTATTTGGGAGATTTGTACCAATTATAAGATCTTTAATATCTATTCCTGCAGGTTGTGCCAAAATGAGCATGACTACTTTTATAATATATACTACTATTGGATCTTTAATTTGGAATACTGTTTTAGTCTATGCTGGAGCCCTTTTAGGAGAAAACTGGTCAATTGTTGCTAATATTCTAAGTAAATACTCTAAAATAGTTCTATTTATTATATTGTTATATATTGTAATAAAAATCTTTAAAATCTATAAAAATAGGCAAAATTTGACAAAAAAATAAATATCTGTTATAATCTAGCTCCAATGTGGAAATACTACGAATGATATGAAAGTTTTACACAAATTTGACAAAAAGTTCAGTTTGTGGTATAATTTATTTGTTCGAGTAATTAGGGGGTATGGAAAAATGAAAGGATA
>CAZSXH010000049.1:0-6726 GCA_964611015.1 uncultured Muribaculaceae bacterium | reverse complement strand
AAGAAGTATAAAATAACAAAATTTCTTTACAAAATAGTTATTTTATATTAAAATAATTTTATCTGGAACCGTAGCCAAGTGGCTAAGGCGTAGGTCTGCAACACCTTGATCGCCGGTTCAAATCCGGCCGGTTCCTCCAATTGATATCTAAACATTTGATTATACAAATGAAACTATATAAAAAGAAGTGATACAAAAGTATCATTTCTTTTTTATTTTTAAAGAGCGCTTATATTCTCGTTCTGCTTCTTTGCTTTACTTGGCATTTTTTAAATAATTCAGAATTACGATACTCTTCATTATCAGTAACATCTGCTTCTACAACTATTTCTTTTGGTATTGTCACAGATTTATTTTCTTTAGTGCTTTCAACTTCAAGCATAAATAAGTCCACATTACGGAATACATCAATTCTAAAGTATTGTCCTTCATAAACAAATGAATAACGGTCTTTTATTATTGGCTGTCTATCAATTGCCATGGTTCTTTTTAAATACTCTTTTTCTGTCATTCTATTCATTACTTTAACTCTAGATGATGAATCACTCGTATTTTTCTTTCTAATTTCATAATACATTGATGAGGAATCATCACTCATTTTACGATAACATATTTCATCTTCTGCTACTTCATAAGTTTGTTCTATTCTCATCTTTTTGAAAGACTTTAAGCCTTTTAAGAATTTTTGAGCTGAATCACCTGAAATTATAAATTTCTTTTGACTTTGAATTGGTTCTGGCATATCAAGTTCTCTATGAATACTTCTAAGTACCATTTTCATTTTACTTTGAAAATCCTGTTCATTTCCAATTACTTGTAAGTTAGGATGTCCAAGCCAACATTCTAAAGTTGCATCATCAAGGCTTCTTGCCACTTCTGGAGTTTCACTTCTAGCTTCATTGTTTGCAAGTGTATAAAACTCTTCCGCTCCTTTAGCAGCAGTAACTAAATGAATAACCATTTGATATCTTGTTAACAAATTAACTTCGCTGATTATCAACTCTTCAAGTATTTTTTCAAATCCCTCTTTATCAATATAGGCTTTGTTATCCATCGCTCCACGATCACAAACAATTATGCACTTCGTTCCATCAGGAAGAGTCTCAGCTAACTTTTCATACATTCTTTCTTTATAAAGTTGATAACCAATAATTGCTTTTTGAAAATCATAACAATTAATGGCATTATCTCCGAATGGCTTAGCACCAGCATTAATCATTTCTGTAGCACTTTCGCCTACCACAAATACCATTATTCCTTTTTCCGTAAATTCTTCTTCAATAAGTTGTAGGGCCGTAGTTTTTCCGGCACAAGGTCCTCCAGTTAAAACAATTTTAACTATTTGATTCATTTTATCTTCCTCCTTTTGGATCAAATATTTTTCTTATTCTTTTTCTTGATACATCTAATTCATGTAATGTTGCATGATTAACATCGAACAACTCTTTGTTATTAGAAAGAGGTGTTTCAGTTAAGATGAAATAAAACATGTTTATTACTCCCCGGTGAGTAATTACAAGCAAATCATCCTGAGTGAGCAACCAATTTAAAACTTCTTTTTCTCTTTCAAATAAATCTTCTAGACACTCACCATCAGGATATCTCATATCTATTGGAACTGATCGAACATAATCCGGATACCGCAGTAGTGCTTCAGTCCGATTTAAACCTGTCAGCAACCCTTTATCTAATTCTCTTAATCTTTCATCATAAGTGACTGGAACTTTAAAATCTTCAAGTATTATTTGAGCAGTTTCCTTTGCTCTTTTAATATCACTACTAAAAATCTGACTAAAACTAATATGCATCTCTTTCATAGCTTCTTTGGTTCTTCTTACTTGTAATACTCCTTCTTCTATTAAACCAACATCACTCCAACCTCCAATAAAAGCTTCATCATCTAACCCATGTCTTAATAAATATATCATTTTTACCTCCTATTGTGTATTTTTGACACATATTAACCGGTTAAAAAAGACTTAAAATATAGCCTTTTCATTAATGTTATCCTTAAACTTATATAGCTTAGCAGGTCTTTTTCCTTCAAACTTTGCTGTTTCTTCTAAATCTTCAATTAGATCAAGACTAAGCATCTTTTTTCTAAAATTTCTTCGATCAATTTTTTTGTTTAAGATTGCTTCATATGCCTTCAATAATTCTGGCATTGAAAATTTACCTGGAAATAAAGCTTTTAAAATTGTTGAAGACACTATTTTCTTTTGAAGTTCTTTTAAAGCATCTTTAAGTATCTCTTCATGATCATATCCAAGTGGTGGTATTTTATCAATCGGAAACCAATCAGCATTACTTGTCTTTATGGTTTCTCTTAATATTTGAACTTTTTTACTATCAATAACTCCGAGAAATGCTATCGCTACCATTCTCATACTTGGAGATCTATCTAATTTCCCATATACTCCAAATTGTTCAATATTAACATCTTTTATACCAGACTTTTCAAATATTTCTCTTTTAGCACCATCTATTAAATCTTCATTATTATATAAAGCTCCACCAGTTAAAATCCAATCACCCATATATGGTTTGTTCTTTCTTTTTACCAAAAGAACTTTAGTTATTCCTTGTTCTACAGTAAATAAAGCTGTAATAACATGAATACCTTGGTTTTTATATAGCTTATTATTTATTTCCATTTATCATCACACTATAATTATATGTGTATTTTTAACACTTGTCAATAAAAAAATAAAACTTAAAGCATTAATCTTTAAGTTTTATAACATAACATCTATCTCTTATAGTTATTAATAAATTTACTTCTGTGGCATCAATAACAGATCCATCCGTTTGAATAATAAGTTTATCTTTTATTTTTTGTGGCGTTTTATAAATAGCTTTAGCTCTTTTTACATTATCGCCAAGCTTATATTCTACTTCCATAAATGCTGATGTAAAAGAATTAATGTTGTTAATGTTCTTATATGAAGATACACTATCATCTAAAACTAAATTATAATCCATTACAATCAATCCTTGACGATTTTGATATGAATTATCTGCTACTACAACATCACTATAAGTACGACATGTATCTTTATAACAAGACTCATAATTGTATTCATATCTATTCATAAACTCTGCACTTTTAATTTCTAAACTAGCTTCCCCAATAGCAGTTGAAGAAAAAGATACAGTTTGATTTAAAGTTGCCGTTCTAATAACATCAACTTTATTTGTCTTAGCAGGTTTTAATTTAACAACTGCTGTTTTTGCTTTAAATTTTTCTGTTTTAATAGCGGATCCTGTATAAATAGTAAATTCAAAATCTTTATCCTTATCTTTTTTATCAATCATATATGGAAAAACATACGTTGAATCCTCTCCTGCTTTAATAGTATTTCCCATAAAAGGATCACCAAAATCAAGAAAGTAGTTACCTAAATCTAAAACCGGATAAGCATATGTATCACCATAATATATTTTAAAATTGTTATAATCTAATTCTCTATTTTGTCTAGTACTATTTTTAATATTTATCTTTACTAATACAAAATATTTATCATCATAAATAGTATTTCCTTTTAAATCAATATTAGTAAGCAAGCTATTAGTAATATTTAATGTCAGCCCACTATAACTAAATGATTGATTTTCTTTGTATTTAAACTTAGTTTTTTCATAACTAGTAAAAATGTTGTATCCTAAGATTACCAAAAGAATAATACTAATAACAATAATCATGAATTTATTTTCTAAAAGATAGTATTTAAATTCTCTTACAAATCTTCTTAAAGTTCTTTCTGCTTTATAAGTTTGAAAATTAAGATTTACTTCTATTTCTTCGCTATCTGATTCTGTTACTTCAAGTTCTTTTAAATCATTTTTAAAATTAAACTTTTTAACATTAAATCCAAGAGCTCTTACTCCGATTAAGACAATTATTATATATTGTGGATAAAAAATCATTAGTGATAAATCTCGATAAGTTCTAGCTGCTGCCGTTTCCCATAGAGTTCTTTCTAAACCACCAATTAAAAATGATGCTATAATTACAAAAACTAATAATACAATATAATAAATAATACTAAATAGATATAACTTATTAGGTTTGTTCTTGGCTTTTAAAAGTATATATACTGCAATTAATATTATAATTGAAAAAAATATTGCAATATATAATAATGGACTTATATAATCACCAACTAAATTATCTGTAATAGTAACGCTATAATTATTAGTAACAAAATCTATAAAGAAATTAACAATTCCATTACAAGAATATGCAATAAAAATAGTAAGCAAAGTTAATATAATATGTATTAATTTAAAATTCTTGATGAGTAATGCATATGGTTTTTTTAATATCATATTATCAAGCCCTTTTCCTATTTTTAATTTTATCAAAAAACAGTATTATTTGCAATTTTCTTAAATATATTATTGACACTTATAAAAAAAGAATAACAATTAATTGTTATTCTATCTTTTAGAAACTAATATTTGATCTTTTAATAAATAAATTGTCTCATTTTGTTTAATTAGTTCTGATTCTGATATTTTAAATAAATTCGCTACCATTTCAAGTGTATCTCCTTCTGCAGTTATGTAATAACTATAGCCACTTTTAGGAATAAGTATTTCTTGTCCTGGATAAATATAATCACTCATATTAAGTCCGTTTAAACTTGCAAGTAAAGTAGGATTAATATCATACTTTTCAGATATTTTATATAAAGAATCTCCACTTTCTATAACATAAGTATTAAAATATTTTTCGCTTTGTTTAGGCACTATTAATTCCATGCCTTCTCTTATATCACTTTCAAAATAAATATTATTAATATCCATTAATGTGCGGGCATCAGTATCAAATTTTTTGGCAATAGAATATAAATTATCACTAGGTTTCACTAAGTATTTTTCAAACATCTTATCACTCCTAGTAATAAAGTATGAAACATTTATTATTTGGTTAAAAAATATAAATCATATTACTATTATTAAATTCCCATTCAGAATATTTTAATAATGGCATTTCTCCTTTTAACGGATTAAAATAGTAAAGAACATCTTTCGAAATATAATAAACATCTAAATTATCAGTTTTTACTATTTTACTAACAGTTCTATTAGTAACTTTAAATTGTTCATCATTATAAATAGTGCTAGCATAAAGATTACCATCTTCTATTATGTAAGAAAATACTTCCTTATTACTAAAGCTTAATTTAGAATTTTTTAGTTTTTGGTTTGTTACTTTTTCCCAAGTATTGTTAACAAGAATTTTAAATCCTGTTTTATTAATTTTTTCTTTTTTTAAATCCACATAAAATTCTTGCTCATTTTTAGAATCGTATAAATAAACATCTTCTTTATCATTTCCCAAAAAATAACTATCAAAGTATACTTCATATCTTAATTTTATTTCTTTAACTTTAGAATTAGATGCATTAATATAATACATTTTATCAAATTTATAATTTTGATTATAATCCGCTACTAATAAGCCATCTTCAGTTTGATACACTAAATTTAAAGTGTATTTATCCTTAGAAAACATAGAGATCTTATCTTGTTTTTTAGAATTTAAATAAATAAAGTCTTTATAATTCCATAAAAGAAATGTTTTATCATCTAAATTATTTATTTCAACATTCTCATAACTACTTTTCTTACTAAATTCAACTTCTTTAAATGGGGTATAAAAAGAATCTTTATTTTTACATACGGGATAAATATCTACATGATGAGTTTTAAAACTTAAACATGTTTCTTCATCTTTTATTTCCACATCTATTTTATCAACTAATTTTCTTTTTGTTGTATATTTTGATAAAGCTATAACATTATAATCTATTCCATCATTCGTAAAAGTAAAACTATAATAATTATCTTCTTTATGATATGCTTCTTTTATCTTTACTCCATCAACATTATATTCAATTTCATAATCATGGGAGCTTAAAGAAAAATACAAAAATAAACTAAAAGCAATAACTAAGCTTCCAATTAATAATACTAACTTCTTTTTCATAATTACATATTACTTTCAGTATGTGCATACTTTTTCTTCTCAGCCATCATCATTTCAGTAATATTAGTTTCTATATCATCTAAACCACTTTTTGGCAAATTAGTAATAGTTATTTCTTCCTTAACTGTATCTATCTTTATTTTACCCCAGAAAAGGCCTTGGTAAACGAATAAATCGTTATATAGATCTGGAGTAACAGAACTTAAGAAATAGCCCCAGAATACCCTTTTTTGACCTATTAAGATTCTTTTATTTGTTAAAACTACTACACATGATGTAAATATATCATAAAATTTATCGTTTTTTTGACCAGAAAAAGCAAAAATAACTTCTTCTCCTGGATTCAAATGCTTTTCAACTACTTCACAATGATTTCTTAGATTCCAAGTTATTCCTCCAGGATTTTTATATTTAAAAAATAAAGCTTTATCATATACTATTCCCACTTTAAATCACCTAGATATATTTTATAATAAAAACAACCATTATGCAAATTAATAGTTGTTTTGTTTTTTGTTTGACAGTTTCTTTTTTCATACTTATTAACTCATGAACGATAATAAATACTTTTATATCCATTGCACTATCATTTTTTAAAAAATATTAAAACTCGAATTACAAAAATTCGAGTTTGCTTGTGCATTAACAATCTGATTCTCCAAATTTTCTTGATGCTCTTACTCTCTTTAAATCTATGCTATTTAAATATTGGGATGCATCTCTGTTTATTG
>CAZSXH010000048.1:0-6747 GCA_964611015.1 uncultured Muribaculaceae bacterium | reverse complement strand
AATTGTTAAAATGATCATTTCACCATTATTTGTTGGTGCTATTCCAATATTAGCTTCATTAATAGCTCTTTCAATATCTTTAATAGTACTGCGATCAAAAGGCTTAACAAATAACTGACGAGCTTCAGGAACTGTAATATTGGCAACACTTTGAATTGGTGTTGGTGTTCCATAATAACTTACCATAATTCCATTTAACATCGCAGGATTTGCACGTCCTGCTCTTATATTTATAAGCTTACTTTTTAAACTTTCTATTGTTGCTTGCATTTTCTTTTCAGCATCATTCATAAATAATCTCCTTTAATCAATTTCTATACTATCATTATAATTAATTTTATTTGATTTTACAATATAATTAATTGTTAACTTACCATTTTTACTTATACTAAGTGACTTATTAACATTATATTTTCCATCATTAAAACTATTAACTGTGCCATCAACATCTATTACTTGTGATTCATCTTCATCTAAGGTTTGAGAAAAGTCTAATCTCTTTTTAACTAAATCTAAAATTTTACTTTCAGTTACATCAAATGTTTTTAATAAAGTTTCATTATCAATTTGCTTACCAGTATTTTTATCTATTACATAGCTTTTCATACTAGTAGGAATACTTCCCTTTTCACAATTATAATCATAATTAATAATATTTAAACTGATGTAATTACCAAATTGATTGTACTCATATTCACGATATGAAACAGTATATACATCTTCATCACAAGTTACTCCAGCATCAGCTGCTAAAACTTTATTTGCACTTAATGTTTCTAACTCTTGATGTAAAGTTTGATTGATAGATTCAAATCCTAAAAAATTAATAACAACATCTTCTTTAAATACTTCATGAATTAATTCTTCACTATTTTCAAAATAAATAAAATCTTTAGTAGTATCTATTCTTACTTCACTTTCATTTTCGCTATTCTTTTTATCATGTGGTTTATCAGTTTCATTTACCATATAATTCATAAAGAAAAATCCACCTACTGAAAAAAGTAAAAGAATTATTACTAAAAGAATTACCCCAATTTTATTTTTTGTATCTTCCATATTATCCCTAACTTTCTAAATATTCTTGAAATACTGCTCTTAATTCTTGTTCCTTTTGGCCACGAGTAAATTCATTCCAATAATTTTCAGGTTTTACTTCTCCTTTAACAAAAGAAGTTTCAGAATTAAAATATAAAATATTGTCTTTACAGACTACCAATAATGAAGGAGCATATATTTCTGCTTTTCCTCTATCATTATATGTCACATAATTACTTAACTTTTCAACAATATCTTCATATGTTCCATTATTATCTTGTCTGTTTTTAATAAAATCATAATAATATATTACTTCTATTCCCATTTCTTTTGCAACTTTATTTACAATATACGCATAGTAATTAACCCATTCATTCTTTGTTCCAAAAAGTACTATTCCTTTTTGACCACTTGCAACCATTCTAGCTTTAGATGCATTTACATATTCAAAAACATTATCATTATCAACCAAACTAAAATCATTTGCAAATCTTTCATTATCTGGTATTTCTTTATGATACTCGAGTGATCCTAGATAAATAAACATACCAAGTAATACCACAAATATTACGCCATATATAACCATTTGCGTTTTATTTTTAAACATTTTTTTATTCTTAATTTCTATTTTTGCCATTGTACATCTCCACTTTTATTTTATCAAAAATCTAAGTTTTTATAAAGTCAATCATAGATTATTTGTAAATACACTGTAAAAATAAAAAGTAACTTATTTCTAAGTTACTTTACTAATTCTGTAGATACCCAATACCAATTATCATTTGTATCCTTATTGAATGTTAGTTTATATTTACTAGCTTTATCACCAAATTCTTTGAACAATGTTTCTTCAACATTTTCCGTTATCTCTTTATCAGCGATTTGATTATTCATATTATAATCGCTATAAATTACACCAAATTCACCAGCATTCCAATTATTATAACCAAGTAATGATGTATAAACGACAATACTGTTATCTACTAATTCAGTTTTTTCGTAATTTACATATAAAGTTCCGGCACTACCACGGCCACCAAAACCATTATTTTTACAAACTATTTGATTGTTTTGTAATTCGCAAGTTTTACTTTCTTCACTATATGTTTCGAATGAAGTATAATTTATTTTTTCTGATGCTCCAAATAGCTCTTTATAGCTTTTTTCAAAATTATCCTTAGCTACCATATATGCTTTACCAGTATAATTTGATGGTTCTTCTGGTATGCTCATTAATGTTTCTTCTAATATGTAAGCATTCGGAATATTCATATAGGCCACCATTAACTTTGTTTCATTATCCATACTTTTATGATCTAATTTATCTTCGTTATAGAAATATAATTCATCCCAATAATCATTTGCATAACTTGTTTTTTCAAATAATTTTCTTCCTAAGTTATCTATCTCTTTTTCAGTCATTCCTGTTGTTTCAGTTACATTACTCTTTCCATCATTTTTATCCTCAAAATATGTTCCAATCCAAAATCCACCTAAACCTGCTATTACTACGCAAAAGGCTAATATTATTGCTAAGTAATTTACTTTTTCTTTTTCCATTATCACACTTTCCTTTTCTAATATAAAAATATCAAAATACATAAAAAAAAGCAATCTTTTAAGATTGCCTTTACATAAACATTTTCTTTTTTTTGTTTTAGTATAATTAACCTTATTGACATAAATCAGCAGCTATATTATTAGCAATTAATTCTTTTTCTACATAAACAAAATCTACATTTTCTATGTAATTTTTTTTAAATTCAGATAAATACATTTTATCATTACTTTTTATTAATTTCATTTCAAAATTATAAAATTCTAAAACTTGACTACTTCCGTAAATTATAATTCCTGTTATATTATAATTATTATTTTTATCTATAACATTTTTAACTATAAATAAAGCATCGTCACAATCTAGAACATCATCGTCAAGTTCTTCAGAATTATCCGCTATTATTTGAGAACATATAACACTATCATCTTTAATTTCGCATTTATCAAAATAAACATTAACATTTTCTACATTAAATTCATTTTCAAAGTTATATAAATTACCATATATTTCTTCAAATTTAGTTTTTAAATCAACTATTTTAAAACTTTCATAATTAATACTATTTTCTGAATAAAACTGCTTTTCAACTAAAGATTTTGCAAATAAAATTCTATTTTTTTCAGGGGTATTATCACTACTTATTACATTAACAACTTCATTTGCAGATAAATTTTTGTTTAACTCTTCGTTTATTCTTTTTAATTCATTTGGAACCGATAAGTCTAATTTAATTTCTTTTTCGTTATCCACTTCCCCATTATTTTTATTACTTTCGTTTTCTTTTGTAACACTAACGTTTTTTTCGCCAAAGTATGTACCTATCCAAAACCCACCTAAACCTGCTATTACTACACAAAATGCTAATATTATTGCTAAGTAATTTACTTTTTCTTTTTCCATTATCACACTCTCCATTTCTATTATAAGTATATCATATAAAACAATTTTTAAAAAGTTTGTTTTCTTTCAACATATAAAGCTTATAAATAATATTTAAATAAATTATCTATTTAGATTTTCACTTATGTATCTGTTTCCATCATTTATTGTATATTCTGTTCTTTCTTCTGATGGTCTATATGCTCTTTGTTTTAATACTCCATCAATATAAGTATAATCATCTGTCGATTCAACCAAGAAATCTATATCAGCACCTTCACTAATTAAAAGTTCAACATCAACACTTACATAATATTCTTCTAGTGAACTTGGAACGCTAAATGTTATACCATTATGTTCATTTAATAAACTACTGTTAAAATAGCATTTACTGTCAACTTCTTGCATAAAAACAGAAGAATTAGGATCAAGTCCTTCAAAAACGCTAGCTAAATTTGCTCCAATTTCAACTTTATCACCTAGATAATATTGCATAAGTATATCTTGGTTCATACTTTTACCAAATTTTGCTTCATAATAAGTACCAAGATAAGAAACCAACTTTTCCTTTGCTTCTAGCATTTCAAAATTTATCATATCACTGCCTATCATACCCATTGTCATTCTACCATATTCTAACATAGCAAGAACAAATGAATCTGCCATATCTTTATCAGGAATGATTGCTACTAGCGCATCTTTTATAGAATTGATATTACAATTAGAATGATATTCCTTTATTGGTTCTGCTCCAATTATTTCTGCTAAAGCTTTAGTTACTGCAACTTGAGAAGAATATATATTTTGATCATATTCATATACATTTCTTCCTGAGCCAAAATACTCATCGTTAAACATTGTATTTGTAGCTTCAATTAAGAAAGACATAAAATATCCATTATTATTAGTGGTTAACGTATGGCAAAATTCATGAGTTAAAGTTGAATTAACAGCATCTTCTTTTTTTGCCTGAAAATCTAAACTTTCTCCTGTATATAGTCCGTCTTCTTCTTGATCTAAACCATAATTTGTATACAATTTTTCTTCAACTTCTATAAGTTTATCTATATCAAAATATTTTTCATTATCCTTAAAAATTAAAGGGTTAGACAAAAACAATGCTTTTTCTTCGTTTGATAAATGTGGATTTCTTTGAATTGCTCTAATTATATCTTCAAAATTTTTTTCTGATAATACTTCATTTACTTCTTCAACAACTGACTGCACTGCTTCTTCAATAGTTGGCTCTGATAATTCACCAACTACTCCAGCAGCCATTTCTTCCGCATCTTCTAAATCTTCTTGTAACTTACTAGTTACTTCTTCAATTTGACTAATATCAATGGTATCAGGCTCTGTGGAATTCTCAATTGCAACTACTAAATCTTTTATAGATTTTCCAACATCTTCAATAACATCTTTAGAGTCATCTTTTATACCTTGGGCCATTTGTTCAATTTCCGTATCTAAATCTACTAGTGATTCATTACTTTCTTTTTTATTCATATTACAACTGCAAGTTGAAATCACAACTGATAATGCTAAAAATGTTGTTGATACTCTTTGTTTTATTGACATTTTATAACCACCACATATCTTTTTTATACATTTAAATCGTATCAAATATCCATAAAAAAAGCAATCTTCACAAGACTGCCTTTACATAAACATTTTTAATAAAATACTATTATATTTTTTTTATATCTTTGATTGAATATTCCCCGTTGCTATCTTCAATAGTATAAATTATATCAATTTCTTCTTTTTCGTTTATTTCAATATAATTTATTGATAAATGATCTTTTATTGTAATAATATTATCTTTTTTAACAATTTCTTTAACATTGTGCGTACATTGTACTTCATATTCTTCATCTCTACCAAAATACCACGAGAATATGTAATAATCTTTTGAAGATTCTAACTCAGGAATGTTTTCTAGTATACTATTATCAATATTGTATTTTTTTGCAATTACATCTAAATCATTAAATGTAACTGCTGAATATTCTTCTTCTCCGTCATCAAGCATAATCATTGAAACATCAGTTATTGTTTTTATCAATCCATTATCTTTAGCATAATTGTAAATTATAATTTCTGCATCATCAGAGCTTTGATTTATATAATAACTTATTAAACTATCGTTTAAGCTCTCATAATAATTATTATCAATTTCATTTTTATCATTTATTCCTATAAACTTTAAAAGTTTTGTTGTATCTGCTTCACTTAGTATATCTTCTTTATCAGTTTCATTATTTTTTGTTGTTTCAGTTGAATCATCTTTTTCCCCAAAATATGTTCCTATCCAAAATCCACCTAAACCTGCTATTACTACACAAAATGCTAATATTATTGCTAAGTAATTTACTTTTTCTTTTTCCATTATCACACTTTCCTTTTCTAATATAAAAATATCAAAATACATAAAAAAAAGCAATCTTTTAAAGATTGCCTTTACAATTAATTACCTTTCACTTGATTCATTACTTCTTCAGCAAAGTTATCATTTCTTTTTTCCATTCCTTCGCCTACTTCATAACGAACCATCATTTTTATTTCTCCACCATTGTTAGCTACGTATTTTGATACAGATAAACTACTATCTTTAATAAATTGTTGTTCTACCAAACAATTTTCTTTATAGAATTTTTTAATTCCACCTTCAACCATTTTTTCAATGATATTTTCAGGTTTTCCTTCATTCATTGCTTGTTCCTTTAAAACGTTTCTTTCATTATCTAAAACATCTCCAGGAACTTCACTAGGGAAACAATAAAGTGGTTTCATAGCAGCAGCTTGCATTGATACATCTTTAGCAACTTCTGCGCTTACTCCTTTAACAACTGTTAAAGCAGCAATCTTTCCACCCATATGGATATATGAACCAAATTCTTCATCGTCTTCTTTATTAACAATTACAAATCTTCTTAAAGATAACTTTTCACCAATTTTAGCAGTTTTTTCAACTATTAATTCTCCAACTGTACCTTCAGAAGTTGTAAGTTCTTTAGCTTCATCAACATCTTTAGCATCGCTTTTTAATAAAGCTTCACCAATTGTATCGATCATAGTTCTAAATTCTTCGTTTTTTGAAACGAAATCTGTTTCACTGTTAACTTCTAAGATAACAGCTTTATTTCCATCTACATAAACATTTGCAAGACCTTCTGCAGCTATTCTAGATTCTTTTTTAGCACTTTTAGCAATACCTTTTTCACGAAGCCAATTAACAGCTTCTTCCATATTACCGTTTGTTTCAGCAA
>CAZSXH010000047.1:0-6894 GCA_964611015.1 uncultured Muribaculaceae bacterium | reverse complement strand
TCAGATTTCCGATATATTACTTAGATATATTAGATCAGTTGATGATATTAAAAAAATTGTAAGTGAAGTAAATGATTTAAAATGAGATGTTATTATTTTTACTGGAGACTTAAATAGTAAAGATTACAAAGTAAGCGATGAAGAAATAAACAAATTAAAAGAAGAATTTAAAAAGCTTGATTGTACTTTATATAAATACGCAGTTATGGGTGATAATGATTTAGATAAAATTGAAGTATTTCAAGATATAATGAAATCTAGCGAATTTATAATTTTAGATAATGAATCAAATTATTTATTTTATAAAGATAATACACCACTTAAAATAACAGGAATAACATCTTTAGATAACGTTGAAAAAGCCTTACAAATAAGTGATGAATTAGAAACTAATAAAACTATTGTAATAACCCATTATCCTGATTATGTAGATACTTTAAGTAATCATAATATAGATATTGTTTTAGCCGGACATTCCTTACAAGGACAAGTAAAAATTCCTTTTGTTGGAGGTATTATAAAAAAGACTTGGGCCAAAAAATATTTAGGATCTTATTATCAAGTACAAAATACTAAATTATATGTATCTAGTGGACTTGGAACTGAAGGAATTCAATTTAGATTATTTAATAAACCTGAAGTAAACTTATATAGACTTAATAAAACTAATTAAAGGCATAAAAAAAGAATCTTTTCAAAAGATTCTTTTTTTATAAGTATTCTACCATTTTGTAGTTATTATTTAATTTTTCGATTAGTTCGTCTTTTTCGTATTTAGAAAACATTTCTGAAAAAACACTGTTATCCATTAAAAACATATCTGGATAATTAATGAATATTTCTTTATAGGTACTAATTCCTAACCCTTTTACATACGCTAAATTTTCTTCAACTAACTTTTCATTCTTTTTTAACACACTAGCCATTTTTTTAGGAGTGCTATCTACAAATTCCTCAATATCAGCTTTTTCAAACCCATAATTTTCTAAAAAACTCATGCAGCCCTCCCCAATTCTACTTCTTCATTTGCACTTAATATTTCATCAATACAAGAACTTAAATAATCTAAGTTATCACCATAAGCTTTGAAAACTTCCATAAGTATTTCTTTAGTACTTAAACCAGCTTTTCCAACTTCACCTAAACGTTTATATATCTCTTCTTGTTCACTTTCTAAAGCAAATGTTTCAATAACTCTATCAGCTGCTTCTCTTATTTCAATATCATCGATAAGGGAAGTATCATAATCATCTGCTTCAAGCTTCATGCCTGTAGCTTTTTCAACTACATAAGCATATCCTCTTGCACTAAACAAGAATGATTGATATTTTCCTTTTTCATTTTTATAAGGGATTCCCAAATGTTCTAAATTTGCCATTCTTTGAACAATAACATTTGCATCAGGTTTTAAGAATGATGGATTTTGTAAATATGCATCAAAAAATCCTAATTCTTTTCCTCTTAAAATATTTTTTTCTAACTCTTTAGGATCACTTCCTAAAATTAACCATTCACTAGGAGTTAATTCAATATCATTTGCATCTAGTAAATCTAGGTTTTCTGGATTTACCACATCTTTGTGCAAAGCCGCTAGATGCTTATGTGGTTGAACAGGCACTTTGCTTTTTTGTACTCTGCTACTTTTCATAAGTCTTTCGTATAATGTAAAATCTATATTTGTCTCTCCCATATTAGTTACTCCTCTCTTAATATGCCATCAACGGAACTTTTTTTGGATCTAAACCACTTGTTTGTAATACATTAATTGTATCATTAAGACCTTGTAGGTCATATTTAACTAAGACACTTGGCATTAAGCTAATATCTTTAGCTTCTTTTCCAATAGTTAGTAATTTTTCTAACTTTTCGCTTAGTTCTTTATCATATAAAATTTCACTATGTTCATTTACTATTTCTAAATCGATATTATTACTCTTTAATGCTTCTACATTTTTCTTTATTAATTCTTCATCATAGTTAGCAAGTACTTTTTCAAGTGAAGCATCATTTAATGCACTAACACTTAAAGAAGCAAGTAATTCTTCTAAATCTTCTTTTTCGTTCTTAACATCTTCTACAATTTCATCAGTAGCTTGTTCTTCGTCAGATGTTACTGAACTTTCTTCAATTGCTTTTTCAAAAATATCTTCTAAATCACTAGATTCTTCTAAACTATTTTTTACTTCTGCTTCATCTACTTGAGATTCTTGTTTTGCTTCAACTAAAACTTCTGTAATTGTTTTGCCGCTTTTTTCTCCACTTTTTTTAGATGCATCATATTCATATAAAGCGTCTTCTGGGAACATTAAGATTTTAGCAGCTTCTCTTTGTTCATCTTCATTAAAGTCAAACTTTTCAAGTAAACCAGTAATAGCATCACGAGTAATATTTATGTTACCATCTAACGCAAGTTCAAAATATTCATTTAATTTTGCTTGATTACTTAATGCTTCATCCTTGCGTATTCCAAGTTCTTCAACTTTAGTAATCGCATTATTCATTTCAGTTTCAACATTTTGTAATTCTTCACTTGCTTTATTATTTTCAGTTACAACCTTTTCAATAGTAACTGGTAACATCTTATTTAACTTTTCACTAATTGAATCTGGATTAAAGTCAATTTCTAAACGATCAAGTACTGTTGCAAAATCATCACGATTTATACTACTTAATACTTTATTTAACTTTTCTCCTTCTTCATGTAATGTTTTTTCTTCTAATGTTAATTTTTCAATTTTTTCTAAAAGAACTGTTTTTTCGTTTTTAGTTCTTTCTTGAGTTTCTATTGCATCTTCTCTTTCTTTATTCATTTTAGAAAGTATTACACTATCTTCACCACGAAGGTTATATAACTTATCTAGCAATGTTTTTACTTCACTTGATAACATTTTCATTTAATCACGCCCTTTATTATGAATAAATTATAGCAAACAAATAAGTAAAAGTAAAGAAATTTATGGCAAAAAAATTATTCCTTCTAAGAGGAATAAAACTTTATTTTTTTAGTCTTTCTAAACTTAAATTTTCTTGTGGTTCCATATCCATTATTGGAGCTACATAGCCAATTGCTTCTTTTAATAAATCTAGTTCTTGTTGCATTGCTTTTTTATACATGCGTTCTTCGCTAATAATTCTTTCTAATGCTGGTATCATCCAAAAACCATGCCTTTTTACATCATCTAATGTCGATGAAAAAACAACCCTATAATCAGATTTTTCTAATTCTTCTTTGGCACTTACATTTATTATTCTTGGCTTTTCTAGTCTGTAATAAAGTCCTTTTTCATAGACTAATCCATCAGTTGTATCGTACACCCAAACTGATCCATCACTAAGTGTTCTTTCTACAAATCTGTGAAAAGCAAAGTGAGGATCAGGATTTTCTAATCCATTATTTTCATCAATAAGTTCTGGATTCAAGCGAATGCCATCAACATCTGCTGTAACAATTTTAAAGTCGTCTTCTAAAAAGCCAAAACAAACTAAAGGAGCAACAGTAAAGCACTTTCCACTACACAATTTATTACTTAAAATCATTAAAGATAAAGGCATATGTCCATAATAATATTTTCTTAAATTATTAGCTACACTTTGCTCATAGCAATGAATTAATCCACTTTTAATACCCTTATCAAACAAATAGCTCTTTTTAATTTTAAAAACTTCCCATTCTAATTTTTCTCTTAATGTTGCCATAACCCCTCCAAAAATTGATTATTATTCTAACACAAATAGTTAAGAATTACTAGCACTAACAACACATATCAAAAACTAATGGTTTAACATATATTACTTTAGAAGGAGGAATATTTTTTGAAAAAGAAAATTATAATTGCTTTTATTTCAATAATCATTTTAGTTGGAATAATTTTGGGAGTTGTTTTAGTCAAAAATGACAAAAGTAAAAAAGACTTAACTAAAGTAAGACTGGCAGAAGTTACCCATAGTTCTTTTTATACACCACTTTATGTTGCATTAGAACTTGGTTATTTTGAAGCTGAAGGAATTGATTTAGAATTAATCTTAACACCAGGAGCTGATAAAGTTAGTGCTGCAGTTTTATCAAATGATGTTGAAATAGGTTTTGCTGGAGCAGAATCAGCAATTTATGTTTATGAACAAAACGAAAAAGACTATTTAAAGCTATTTGCAGGACTTACAAAAAGAGACGGTCAATTTATCGTAGCTAGAGATGGTAAGAACTTTAAATTAGAAGACTTATATGGCAAAGAAATACTAGTAGGAAGAAGTACTGGTATGCCAGCTTTAAATTTCTTAAATGCTTTAAAAAACAATGATATTGATATAAGTAAGATAAATATTAATTCTGCTGTTGAGTTTGCTGCTTTATCAGGTTCCTTTATCGGTGGAACTGGTGATTATGTCAATTTGTTTGAACCAAATGCTACAGCTTTAGAAAAGGAAGGCTATGGTAAAGTTGTTGCTAGCATCGGTATGATGTCTGGAGAAGTTCCTTACACTGCTTTTTATGCTAGAAGTAGCTATATTGAAAAAAACAAAGATATAATTGATGCCTTTACTAAAGCTATCGACAAAGGAATAAAATATACGTTAGAAAACGAAGCAACAGTTGTTGCTAAAAATATAATTAATCAGTTTCCAGACACAAAAGAAGAGGACTTAGCATTAATGATCGAAAGATATAAAGACTACGATTGTTGGTTAGAAAGTCCATTTATATCAGAAAAGATATTTACTAATTTAGAAGACTTTTTAATAGACTTTGATTTACTAGAACAAAGAGTTCCATATAAAGATTTAGTTAATAATTTTTATCATGACTAAAATATTAGAAGTTAAAAACTTATGTAAAAAATATAATACTAAAAATGGAGAAATAACTGCAATAGATGATATATCATTTGATATTGATGAAGGAGAATTTGTTTGTATTGTAGGTTCTAGTGGTTGTGGCAAATCAACTTTGCTAAATATTTTATCAGGGTTAGATGAACTAACTAGTGGTAAAATAATTATTAAAGATAACGCTAAAATTGGTTACATGTTACAAGAAGATGCCTTATTTCCTTGGCTTAACATTTTAGATAACGCATGTCTAGGATTAGAGATTACTCATCAAAAAACTAAAGAAAACGTTGAATACGTTAAAGAACTTTTACAAAAGTATGGTCTTGGAGACTTCATGTTAAAGTATCCTCATCAATTATCTGGAGGAATGCGTCAGAGAATTGCTTTAATTAGAACACTCGCTTTAAAGCCAGATATATTGATGCTTGATGAACCATTTTCAGCTTTAGATTATGTTTCCAGACTTATGGTTAGTGATGATGTCTATGATATTATCAAAAAAGAGAAAAAAACCGCTATTATGATTACTCATGATATTGCAGAAGCAGTAAGCTTAGCAAACAGAGTAATTGTCTTATCTAAAAGACCAGCAAAAATCAAAAATATATATACTATAGATTTTGAGGATAGAAAAAGTCCAATGGAAAATAGACAAGCAAAAGAATTTGCCTCATACTATGATTTATTATGGAAGGATTTAGATAAAAATGTCTGATGAACAAAAAAAATATTTAAAAAAAATAAGACGACATAAAATAGCAGTTATTATTTGGCAAATAATTATTGTTGTTGGGTTTTTTCTTCTATGGGAATATTTAGCTAATAAAAATATAATAAACAGTTTTGTCTTTTCAAGCCCTAGTAAAGTAATTAATACTATAACTAATTTAATAGCACAAGGTAATCTATTTAATCATATTTTTGTAACTTTAGAAGAAGTATTAATTGCCTTTATCTTAGGAATATTACTAGGTTTTATTATTGCTATTATTCTCTATGAAATCCCTATACTTGCTGATATATTAGATCCATTCTTAACTATGATTAATTCTTTACCTAAAGTTGCTTTAGGTCCACTTATTATCATTATCGCTGGAGCTAATATTAAAAGTGTTATTGTTATGGCACTACTTATTAACCTAATAATAAGTATTATTACTATTTATAATGGATTTATAAATATCGATAAAACTAAACTTACTTTAATAAAATCATTTAAAGCAACTAAATTACAAACACTTAAAAAATTAATCATACCATGTTCCTATAATACTATTATTTCTAGTTTAAAACTTAATATATCAATGAGCTTAATTGGAGTTATTATGGGAGAATTTTTAGTAAGTCGTGAAGGTATTGGTTATCTAATCATATATGGAACACAAGTATTTAATTTAAGTCTAGTTATGGCAGGAATATTAATATTAATTATTATTTCTTTCTTACTATACAAAATCATTACTTATGTTGAAACCAAATTAATAAAAGAATCTAGTTTATGCTAGATTCTTTATTAGTTTTATATAAGTCGCAATCTACTTCATGAGAATAAATAACACCAATAGCTTGCAGATAAGAATAAATTATAACTGAACCAACAAATTTCATGTTTCTAAGTTGTAAGTCTTTACTTAACTTATCGGATAAAGATGAACTTACTTTATTTACTTCATAAAAGATTTTACCCTTAGTAAATGTTTTTAAGTAGTTGCTAAAAGATCCATATTCTTTTTGAATATTTTTAAAAACTTTAGCATTATTAATACTTGCTTTTATTTTTAATTTATTTCTTATTATTTTTTCATTATTTAATAACTCTTCAATCTTTTTATCATCATATAACATAACTTTATCAACTTCAAAGTTATCATAAACACATCTGAAGTCTTCACGTTTATTTAAAATGCATTCCCAAGATAATCCTGCTTGAAAAGATTCTAAAACTAACATTTCAAATAGATAACGATCATCAAAGTTAGGTACTCCCCACTCTTCATCATGATATTTTATATATAAAGGATTATTTAAATTACACCATTTGCATCTTTTCATAATATATTCATT
>CAZSXH010000046.1:0-7066 GCA_964611015.1 uncultured Muribaculaceae bacterium | reverse complement strand
GTGTGCATTGATAATATATCAAATCAAAAGGAACTTGTCAACAAAAAGATTGCTTTTTTTTAAAAATTTTTCACTTTTTTTAAAAAATAACATTTTTCTTGACAAATTCCCTATATTCTATGCTTTTTTCAATTAAATAATTCCATAATTTTTTAATTCTTTATACTTTTCTTGATAATATTTTATTTTCTCTTCATCGAACGGCCCTTCGTGATTTTTTTTCATTGTAATTAAATTATCAAGTTCCTTTTTTACAATTACATCTATCTCTGGTGGATAATTCATTTTCTTTTTATGATAATTGTACTCATTTCGATCTAATACTTTATGTCCGCCATCAGGAAATACCCTTAAGTCCAAATCATAATCAATATATTTTATTACATTATCATCAACTATATATGGAGTTGCAATATTACAATAATAAAACAATCCAAATTTTTTTAACTGTGCAATTATATTAAACCATTGGTTTTTATAAAAGTATATAATCGCAAGTTCATTGGTTCGATAACTTCTACCTTCTGTTTCTGTGACAGTTACCATATAGTTTCCACAAACTATATAATCATCTTTTATATCCAACACAATTGCTTCTTCACTAGCTTGATATATTTTCCCATTGTGTTTATAACAATGAATTTTATACTTATCTCCTATTTTCATAATTTCGACATCCCAAAAAGATTATACAATAAATTGTTCAAAATAGCAAAAAAGTGCATTACATTGCACTTATTACTTCTAAAGCTTTATTAAATTGAGTATCAATAGTAGCAATATCATTACCTTCTTCATCTTTTTCGTATTCTAAAGTAACAACATGATCAGGTCTTAATCCTATACCATCAATACATTCTCCATTTGGTCTTAACCATTTAGCAGATGTATATTTAGCTAAGGAACCATCTTCTAATTCATATGTTTGTTGAACCTTTCCTTTACCAAAACTTGTTTCACCTACTAAGATAGCATTATTATTATCTTTTAAGGCAGCCGCTAAGATTTCTGATGCTGATGCTGAGTTTCCGTTTATTATTATAACTATTGGATAATCCCTTTTAGCATCTGTTTCATCATAATAGTTTTCTTTTTTGTCTTTTCCTTCTAAAGAATATATTAATTTTCCTTTTTCTATAAATAAGCTTGCTGTGGTTTTTGCTATATCTAAATAACCTCCAGTATTATTTCTAAGGTCAATTATTAACTTTTCCATTCCTTCTGCTTCTAATTCTCTTAATGCTTTTTCAACCTGAGTATCTAATGTTCTTGAAAAAATATCTATACCAATATATCCTACATTGGTATCTTTAATCATTTGATAGACGATTGATGAATCGATTAAAGTTGAAAGTGGTATTTCAAATGTTTTAATTTCTTCTCCACGTTTAACTTCAATTGTAACTTTTTCCTTTTTACTATTTCTGATTAATGCTAAAACAGCATTATCTCCAGCATTAGTTATATTTGTTCCATCAATACTAATTATTTGATCTCCTGCTAGAACTCCTGCTTTTTCAGCTGGACCACCTTCAGTAACAGCAACAATAACTTTTCCTTGAACAGATACTCCTATTCCTTTATAAGTTCCAGACAATCTTTCTTCTAAATCTTGTCTTTCTTTATCGTTTAAATAAGTAGTATAATCATCACCTAAATAATTAAGCATAGCATCTATAGCACTATCAAGCATCGCTTCTTTATCAATTTCATCATAATAGTTATCTACAATATTAGAGTATGCTCTTAAAAATTCACTTAATTCTTTATCGTTAGCAAGATTACCATAATTAAGTCCATAATTATTAGTTATGATAACTCCCACTGTAATTGCAGATGCAATTGATGTAATACATATAATGAGTATAATGCTTACCAGATTGAATCCTTTGCTACTTTTCATTATATCACCCTATCTAAATTCTATCATCAATCAAAAAAAAAGAAAAGTTAAAAACTCTTCTATTTCTTAAGTTCACTCTTAATAGTGTCAATGTTTTCTATATATTTGACAATCTTACCATTTTTTACCTTTATTAAAGTTAATTCTTTTAAAGCTAAATCTGATAATTTTTCTGCTTTAGGATTACTCTTACCATCTTTTCCTACATAGTAACTATTATTTAACTTGTTTCCTAAGTCACAAAAATAAACATTTAATGCTTTTTCTTTAGCTAAGTAGTTATTGATTATTGCTGAATAATATACTGCATTAGCATCTTCTGCATCATAAATCATTACATAATATTCTTTATCAGCTTTAGTAAGCATAGTTCCTACGGTAACAATATCATAATCAATAACCCCTGGTGATACTTGATCAGCATCGCTACTATTGTCATCCTTAACAAATATTTTAGTAACTCCATAAACAATAACTAATAGAATAACAATAGTCATTAGTATAAATACAAATCTTCTTATTTCAGATGCTTCTTCGCTTATATATCTTTCTTTTTTATCATTTAATTTTACCTTTTTAATCTTCTTTGGTTCTGTTTTTTTCTTAGTTTCTTCTTTTTTCTTTGCCATATTAGCCTCCATAAAATAATTATAATCAAATTAGAGAATTATTTCAACTAAAAAAGACGCATTATGCGCCTGGTGATTTAGATGATCTTGTTAAAAGTGTTATTGGACTTTCTTTTTCATCTTCAATATGTATTCCCATTTTACGTGCTATATCATCACTTATCATTTGACCACTATACATAAATGATGTTGATGAAGAAAACTTTGCTCCAATAATTGATGCTTTGTCTATCTCAACAAAAACTCCAGTCTCACGTAAATCTGCCTCATCTGCTACTATTCCATTTAAATCTTGATAGTATAAGTTAATGCCTTTTAAGTTACATCCTTTTATAGAACTATTATAAACTGTGCTAAGAGTGATGGTTGCATCTGTTCCTTCAAAGCTAAATCCTGCTATATCAGCATTTGTAAAATCTATTTTAGATAAATCACATAATTCCATTATCTTAGGGTCTTGAAAAAAGGGATCAATTTCTTTTCTGCCTGGAGCTATACTTTTAAAAAATAAGTCTTCACTAATTTGTATTTTTACGAAATCACTTCGATCAAAATCTTGACCTTTTAGCTTAACAAGAATACTTTTAATGCTCTCTTTAATTTCATTTATATTTTTTCCTAGTTCTATATCAGTACCACTTTGAGTTAAAACTTGAGAAAATGATAAACTCTTTTCTTCCTTTTTTTCTTCTAACATAGGAACCATTATTACATTTCCTTTAGTAATACTTCCATATCTAAATCTATCTATGAGTGTAGGACTTCCTGCAATTACTTTCCCATCTTCAGTTTTATATATTGGATTCGAACTAGTTATATACCTTCTAAAAGGAGAATCTTGATTTGATAAAGAGCCACTAGGAAGAGAAGATAATATTTTTGCTTTCGTAGTTTTGCTTAATGGCTTTAACTCACCATTAGCAGAAACAAGCAAAGTTCTTGTTTCTAAATCATAGTAATATTCGTCTCTATTTCCAGTATTGGAAATGATAATTCTTAGAAGATTGCCTTTAGTTGCCGACGGACAATCAAGACTAAGATCAAATTTTTGGTTATGAAGTTCAAATTCTGTATTAAATTCAAACCTAGCAAAAAAGTTTAAGTATGATTCAAACTCTATTAGCCGCTTTCCTTCAAATAAACTTAACGACCTGGTTTTTGCTACGCTACGATTAATATTAAAACCATAGAATTCAAAACTAACAGATTCGATTATACCCGCTTTATTTAAGCTATAAGTTACAAGTTCACCAGTTGTTGAATTAGGAATGTATACTCTAATCATAATATATCTTTCGGTTGATTCATCACTTATCCTTATATCAGCTATTTTTAATGGAACTAATGCTTTTTCAAAAGCGGCAATAAGTTCTCTTTTGCGAGATAAGACTTCATCAATATAATAAGCGCTACATAATTTCAAAAAATTTTCAAAGCTAATGGGACTATCTTCCATTACTTCAATATATTCCTTGTCCATAGTATCACTCCCTGATTGGAAGCTATTATAACAAAGAAACTTTTTATTTGCAATTAATAACAAAAAAATAGGCTTTAAGCCTATTTTGTAGAAATAACTGATTTAGAATTTCCAAGTGATCTTGCAATACTTACCATTTCACTTGAAGATAAGTCGCTACTAACTAAATAATAACTTACGTTTTCACTATTCCAACTAATAGAGTTTGAACTTAAAGCTCCAATTGTTTTATCAAGCATTAGTGGATCACCAAATACTGGAACTACTTCAAAATCATTAGATACGGATGAAGTTTCTTCTACTATTACAAAATTTTTGTCGCCGGCAAACGTTAGTATTACTCTTTCACCCATTTCTGTCGAAACCGTTTCAGAGCTGCTAAGATGAGTATTTGATGGTATATATAGTGGATAAATTATACTATCAAGTGTACTACTTGTTTTCTCATCACAACTACTTCCATCACAAGAACTATTTCCGCTTCCACTTTGATCTGGTTTCTTATCATCATTATTTATTGAAGTATCAATTAAATCATCCAATACAAAGTCATCTGTATCAAGTTTTGCTTTTAAGTTAACGCTTTTAAATGTTACTTTTATTTTTACAATGTCATCTGCACTATATACTTCTACTTTATTAATATTCATATCTTTATCAAAATACAGCTTTTGATATTCTAGTTCTTCATTATTTGGATAATTAACTTTACTCTTAATTACATATCCATTATCTACTTTTTCAAAACCTAAATTATTATCATTTTTAATATCATTAACTAAGTTTTGTAATAAATAAGCTTGGGAAGAATTTTCTGGCCACACACTATCAAATTTAAAACTTTTATTTAAACTAGGTGTAACTACATAAAGACCATCTTTGTTTTTAAGAATAACTTGCTCATGATTATTAGTTTGATTTACAAGCACTACTTTATAATAATCATCTTTTAAAAAGTAAGTATCAATATTATAGGTAAAAACTTCTTCATCGCTACTTATTTCCATAGTTCCGTTTAACTTATATGATTTACTGTTTTCAACACTCTTGGTAAAGTCCTTTACTGCATCTTCTAATTTATATTCTCCACATCCTGTTAAACAAATAAGCATAAACGTTAATAAAACTAACAACTTTTTCATTACCAATTCCCCTTTTCTAATTAACTATATTTCTTGATTTTTAAAAATATGTATGTATAATTATTGATTTTTGTACCAAAATAATAACAAAGGATGTGTGATTAATGGTAACATTACAAAAAATAGCCTTAGTTTTTACCATAATTGGTGCTGTAGTATGGGGTATTTATGGCTTATTCGATTTTAATATTGTAGCCAAAATATTCGGAAATATGGCATTACTAGAAAGAGCTATTTATGTCATTGTTGGTATATGTGGACTTATCAACATTGGTTTGTTCTTCATGGATATCGACGACGAACATTAAAAATAAAAAAGAATGCTTATAAGCATTCTTTTTTTATTTCTTTTCAGTTATTATTACCTTTAGCTTACTTGATACAACATAAGTTACTAATGGACTATTTGAATCAATCTTGATTTCAACTTCATGTTCTCTAGCATCAAGATTTGCTAAGTCAACATAAGCTGATACACTTTCAATACTATCAATTACTGATGCTACACCTTTAACCTGAACAGTTATATCTTTAGCATCAAAGTTTGCTGATAAGTTATCTGCAAGATTCTTCGGCGATATACTCTTATCTAATTTAAGAGTTTTTTGTTTTTCTTCACCAAACGTTAAAGTAATAGTTACTTTTTCTGCACTCATCATTCTTACTCCATTAGGTTTACTAATAGTTGTATTATATGTCTTTGTACTATCGTTTCCAAGACCGTCAACATCAATTGCTACTGGTACACTAGTTATGTTTTCAATCTCTTCTTTATCACCATAAATTGTAATCGTATAAGCATCTGCTTTACCATCAATCATAACTGATGCTATTGATTTTCCTGTTACAAGCTCACCAGTTGTTTTAATTGCTAGAGGAACAGTTACAGAATAACTATCTAGTACAATTGAAGCACTTATAGTTCCTGGAACAATTTCAATATTGTCTAAACGATTTCCATTAGAATCATATGCTACCAATAAAGCACCATCAATATCATATGTTCCTGCTTCTTTATAGCCTTGCTTTTGTGATCCTAAATCAATTAAAGCTTTAACTGATGCCACTTCTTTTAAAGCATCACTTCCACCTTTTATTACGACTTCAGATTGACTTAAAGTAACTGATTTAACACTTAGCTTACTATCAAGAGAATTAATATTTAATAAATCAGATGTTATTGATTTGACTTGACTCTCTTTATTTTTAATAGTTACTTGTACATATGATGGATCTAATTTATAGTTCAAACTATTTATTGATTTGGAATAAGTAAAATTTACTTTATAAGGAGTTTCTCTTGGAGTGTAATTAGTTAAATCTAATATTACTTCATGTTTTCCTAATTGTTTAGCTAAGTAAATATCACTTTTTCTTCCAGTTATTGTAATATCAACAGTTTCTGGAACACCTTCTATTACATAAGCTTCTTCATTATATTTAACTACAACAGGTACATCAGTTAAAACTTCTGCATCTGTTTCTACTAAATTGATTACTCTTAAATCGATAAAGACAAAAAGCAGCACAGCCAAAACTAATGATAAATAAATCAAAAAGTTAGGACGGTTAAGAATTTTATCTAACTTTCCTTGTCCTTTTTTAGTATTTTTTGATAAATAATAAACTACTCTACTTATCGGTACAACTATAAATTTATCAATAAAATTATATATTCTTCTAAAAAGTCTGGTTATCATTCTTCTTCACCATCACTTTCATCTGCTTCAAAGAACACTTCCATTTTTGGTTTTAGTTCATCTATTAACATCATCTTAAATTCATCAGGATCTAAGTTGTAATTTAATTCACCTTCAACAGCTATACTTAAACGTCCAGTTTCTTCAGATACAATTAAAGCAATAGCATCACTTTCTTCAGCAATTCCTAATGCTGCTCTATGTCTTGTACC
>CAZSXH010000045.1:0-7070 GCA_964611015.1 uncultured Muribaculaceae bacterium | reverse complement strand
AACAATATCTCTATGAGGAAATATTTTATCTAAGTGAAGTTCTAAGGTATCTTCAATGGTGATTATTTTTTCATTTTCCTTTGTATGACTAGCTAAGTATTTAACTAATTCAGTTTTACCACTACCAGTTTCTCCACTTACAATGATGTTGCAGTGAGCTGCAACACATGTCATTAGAAAATCATGTAGATTTTCTGTAACATATTTTTCATCTAATAACTTTTCTTTGTTAAGACGTATTTTGGCCGGCGTCTTACGAATAACACAACAAATACCATTTGTTGATATTGATTCGTGTACAAAGTTAAGACGAAGTTCTGCAGATTCAGCATCTAGGAATGGATGAGCCATATTGAATGTCTTACCCATAACGTTAGAACACTGAAATGCCAGCTTCTCCATCAAGGAGTTATTAATTTCAGGTCTATCTACTCTATATACACCTTTATCAAGAGTTTTTAGCCAAACTTGACCATTATTTGAATAAGAAATATCTGTTACATTGTCTTCGTCCAAAAACTCTTTTAAAGGTCCAAAATCAATTTGTGAAAATATAGCATCATTCACTTTGGCCACCCTCTTTTTTTATTCTTGTGTATCTCCTGTATCTGTATTATCATCTGTCGTTGTTGATGTTGTAGTACTCGGAGATAATTGTCTAACTTTACTATCAATAAAGTATTTTAGTTGATCATTAGCATACTCTGTTGGAGCACCTTCAACTGTATACATCTTGTTCATTGGAACAGGAAATAATTGTAAGTTTCTTAAATATTCAATGCTTTTTAAATAAGTCCACATTTCATTTGTAACAGCGAATGCTAAATACTTTGGTTCACTATTATTATCAACATCAAATACATTTTTTCCACTACCATCTTTTACAGATAAAACATCAATACTAGTTATAAACTTTTCATATACATGTTTACCATCATCATCGGTAGTCTTTAACCATAAGTCTATTTTATCACCAGGATATATTGAATTAGCATAAGTGCTTTCATTTGTAACACTTAACCAATAAATTCTATATCCTTGAGGTATTATTTCTAAGTCTCTTTCAATCAAGTTACCTTTATCAACAACTTGATCTTTATAAAACATTGCACCATTTGCAATTGATGTACCATTAGTTACATAATAACCAATTAGCATTGCAGAAGATGTAATAACATTTGCTTTTTTTAAAACATCTTTATTTACTTCAACATAAGTAATATCTTCTTTAGTTATTATTGTACCTGCTGTTAAATCTTTATTAGCAACTGGTACTCTTTGTGGATTTACAGCTTTACTTAAAGTAGCAGAATATACAAACCATAATACAATAACTCCTGCAATTACGGCTAAAATCGTAACAGCGTTACGATTTAAAAGTGTTTTTTTGATATTTTCTATTAAATTATTCATATTACACTAGCCTTCCATTCTTGCTGACTGAGTCATAATAAGATCTAATAATTCATTATTACTTATTTCAGTCGTTCCATTTTCAGTTATATATAAGTTATTTGATGGTACTGGTTCAACAGAAATACCACCAATATATTCAGCCAATTTTAAATAACGATACATATCTGTTGGTACTGCAAATAGTAACCAAGCAGGTGTTCTTCCACTAGTAACATCAAACACGTTGTTACCTTGGCTATCTCTTACTGCTAAAACTTCAATATCGCTGATGAATTCACCAAATACAAGTAAATTTTCATCAGTAGTTTTCATCCAAAGATCTATCTTATCACCAGGATAAATAGTATTAGCAAGTGTTGAAGTGTTATTAACTCTTAACTGATAAATTGTATATCCATCTGGAATTTCATCAAATATAGAGTTTGGAAGTTCTTTCTTTTCCACTAATTGAGTGTTATAAAACATTCCACCCTTTGGTATTGATGTACCAGTAGCAACATATTTACCAACTAAACCGCTTTCACTTCTTGCAACATCAGCTTTACTTAAGAACTTACTACTTACTTTGATATATTCTATATCATCTTTAGTTATTTCTTCAGTAGCAGATATTGCTCTTTTGGCAATAGGAATACGAGTTGGATTTACTGCAGTATTTACACGATACATATAAAATCCAACTAATACACCAAGGCCAGCAACTACACCAATGATAGTAACTGTAGTTTTATTGGAAAAGAATCCTTTAAAAGTTGCAGCAATTCCCTTCATCGCTTATCCTCCTTTTTATTCAACAACATTACCTTCAATTATGGCATCAATTCTTTCAACCATATCAAATTGTGTTGCGTCTCCTACTACAGAGAAACTATTTGATTTACTTTTAATTTCTACACTAGCTTTAGGAGGTGCTTCATAAACACCAAAGAAGCTAAGTGTATATGTAGTAGATAAAGACGCAGTTTCAGAAAATCTACGAATAAAACTTTCGTAAAATTTTTCTTTATGAATTCTTATTTCACCATAATCACGGTAGTAAGCAAAGTCTACTGCATCAATTAATGCTGCATTAGTTATTTCTTTTACTACATAATAATCTTGATTGCTAGATGTTGTTAAATTTTGTACTAATAACATTATAACAACAATAACAATTCCAAGTAGTATCAACCAGTATGCCCAAAAAGCATTTTTCATTTATTCTCACCCCTTACTTCCATGCTGGACCACCAATAACATCAGTTCCAGTTTTTAAAGATGAATATTTTGTAAATGATTCCCAATATCTATTAGGATCATCACGATAATCTTTTACTATTACATTTCCATCTTCTATTAATTCATTAATTAATTCACTATAACATACAGAATATTCTGCACCATCATCGGTTTTAAGAATTTGACAATTTAAAGAGTCATTTGCGTATCCGCCATCTTTTTCAACTCTTTCATTGTATTCTCTTACTTTTCTAATAGTGCCTGGATCCATTACAATACCGAATGCAAATTCTGATCCATTAGTTGTCTTTGTAGACTCATCAGCATCATATATCATTTCATTAAATTCATTAATTTCATCAATAGTAAGTTGTGCTTTTTCTGTTAATAATTTTAATTGTGATTGTAACGCCTTACTTAGGTTACTGTAATTAATACCAGTTACCCAGTTATAACCATATTTACGATTTGCAGATCCAAAGTTAGTAAGTGAAATTGTTTTAAAGTTCAATTGTAACTTACCAGCACTGAATAAGCATAATGGACATTCACCAGGACAATCTGGATCAACATTTGGATCACACCATTCCCAATGACAAGTTTCTTTTTCAGGATCACAGATGAACTTACATTCTGGGCATCCTCCACCATTTGGTCTACAATTTGATTTATAGAAACATGTATATTCTCCAGTAAATGTTTTTACATCTTTATTATAAGCAACACTATGTTTTTCATTAACTGGATCTTTAAAGTCAATTAATCTTCCGACTTCATTGCTATCATAAAATTCTCCAAGATCCTCAAGCATTAATTTGAAAATTCCTCCACCAGTTAATTTTGGTGATGTTGGAAGACCTTCTATAATCTTAGCTAACTTAGCGCTATTAGCATAACCGCTTTGAACAGTTACTCTACCAAGGGAACTAATTTGATAGAATACTGAAGGTGTTACATAATCTTGTTTCTTTTCAACAGACTTTTTAACGAATGTTGCATTAGATACTTCTATAGATTCATTCTTACATCCGCCTTCAGCACTACATTTTATAAATGTTTTCTTACTAAACACTTCACTATAAGAAGGATTATAATTGTAATCTTGTAAAGTCTTAGAGTCTTCACTGCCATCTAATACAATTGATTTTCCTGTACATTCATAAGCAGAACTTGCTGTTCCAGTACAAATAGTGATTTTTTCTTCTGTTTTTAAACTTCCTGCTTGAGCTTTTAAACGATATGCAGGATCTTCAGCAGTATACTTTTTACTTAATAAATCATAGTAAGGAGTATATGCTGTGTTATATTGATATTCATCATAATAATATTTAATTTGTTGAGCAAACTTAAAGTCATTCTTCCAACCTGTTGTACATGAGTTATAAGATGTAATGATATTATTAAATTTTGCAATTGCATCAGATAATTTTTTCTCTGCATCTTTCAAGTTTTGCTTGTGTGTACTATCTTGATTAGATACAGCATTTGTAGAACAACTACATGTACCATTTGATGGAGTACCTGGACCATAAGAATCAGTTTTTACTTCAGTTGTTCCATCATATTTATATTCAGTCCATGACCAAGATTTATAATAACTTGTAGCTGAATTGCTTCCACTTGCACATCCAGATGAAGGCGTACAGCTAGGCGAAGCATTTTCTCCACATGTTGTTGCTTTTTTTCCAGAATAAGTACAACTATTTGTTTTAGAACTTGAAGTTATTGCTGCTGCTGCTTTCCATTTTGCATATTCATTATAAGCATCAATCATTGCTTTTTCAGCTTCTTTTACATCTATCTCAAATTGAGCTTTATTAATTTCTTTATCTTTTGTGCTATTACCACTTGTATAACAATCTTTTTTACCTTCAATGTGACTTGTTAAATTAAAGTATCCTGCACAAGGAACATTTTTTACAACTGAGTTAAATTTAATTTGACCATAGTCTTCTTTACAGAATACACTACAGTAATCATTTGAAACGCCATTTTCATTTTTTAACTGATAAGAGTTACCTGCATCATCCGTTTTATTTAAAATACATTTTTTAATATCATTATTAGTTTTTATTGAAGCTGTTGCTTTTCCTGCAGTTCCATCTTCATTAACACATACAGGAAGTTCTATTTCAGTTTTACATGCTGGAGCTGTAACACATTCAAATTCTCCAATTTGTGATCCTGTTGTCATACCTGAACCAGAATCATTTTTCTTTCTTAAGTGAACAAATCTTTGGTAATTATCACCTGCACCACCATCAACAGTTATTGTATTTCCTGCACTGTTTGTTAGTTTTATGCTCTTAGCCTTTACCACGATTCCTTCATATTCATCAGCATTTGAAGCAGATGACTTATAATCATATAAAATTTTATATTCAGTTCCAGTAGTACATTCTTTATCATCAATGTTAACATCAGCGTCTAACATAAAGCGTAAGTTTCCAGAAACATATCCATCTTTTTCATCAAGTAATGTAAGATAATCAAAGTTTTTATCTACGTCTAGCCATTCTCCAGTTTTTTCATTCTTGTATTTAAAGCTATTAACTTTTATTCCATTTGCATTGCAATTAGGACATTCAAATCTTAAATTTGTAATAATTCCATCTTTTTGGAAATTTGCAACACTTAAAGTAATGTATTCTGTAACATTAGATACACCATTTGAAGTATTATTAACTACATTACTTTCTGCTTTCTTAGTAATAGACGGAGCATTGTTACCATTTTTTATAACTTGATTTGCTTTTTTCATAGCACTTAAGAAAAGATTACGAGCAACCTCTAAAATATGATCAGCTTTTTCTTTTGAATAACCTGAAATATCGGCAGTATAGAATTCAATCTTTTTGTCTGGTGTCTTATCTGTATACCAACTATATAATTTTGAATAACATTCTGTTTTATCTTGTAAAGAATAATACTTTCCGCATGAAGAATCTGGCACTATATCAAATAAATAACTATTTTCTTCTTCACTTAAAAATTTAATAGCATGGCTTAGATGGGCAGAAGCTTTATTATTTCCGCCTGTCCAAGTATTTCCAGAGCTATAAACAGTATTACTAGTTCCGTAGCCCCATATAAATGTAAACATTCTTGCTGCAATGCTTGTTGCCATATATAATGATTCATTATCTAGACTAAAGTCTAAATTATATGGATTACTTCCACTTACATAACTATCATGATTAACGCCTCTACCGTTTGTTAAAATCTCTAATATACCATAGTCATATGCTTGAACGTCTATAGAATTACTAGGATCCCCTAAAACTCTATCTAATTTATATATACTTCCGGAATCCCCTCCGAGTTTGTGAGGATCTATACAGTAAAATATATCATCTTTTTCACCGTTTGTTTTATTTACAAAAGTATATACTGCAGTTTTATAAATACCCTCTTCAGTTTCAACATACAAAGCTGGATACGGTTTGTATGAACCTTCAAAAGTATAATAAGTTCCTTTTTTTTCAAAAAGTTCTGCTGCATTTGCATTTATAGCACCCACAAAACAACAAATAACAATTAATAATAATTTTAAATATCTTTTCATATAACACTTCTCCTACGTCTTTTAATTATAACTACTGTTACTACACCAGCAATCACAACCAATGCTACCCCACCAATGATAAAGTATACTTTGTTTTCACTTATAAAGCTTCCAACTTCTTTATACCATTTATCATTATTCTTTTCTTCTTCCTCTTGTTTGTTTTTATTTTCAATTTCTTTTGTAACTTGTTCTACAAATTTTGAAAAGTCCATTTCTTCAAAAGTTACATATCTTTTACAAGCATAATAATCTGGTAAACTATCACATAGTGAATATGAAGAGTATTCATTATATCTTGGTACTGCAACATATTTTGTTGATAAAGCTTCACCTTCACATCCAGTATTACTTGATGCATAAACTTTAACAGTATATGTTACAACTTTACTAAGATCTCTTTTAATTATTGCTATATTACCATTTTCACTATCTTGATACCTATATGTTTCTTTTTCTTTATTAAAATCATTAGTAACTTCAACATAAAGATTTTCAGTAAGATTTAAAATGTTAATTTGAATATAGTCTTCTTTTATAGAAAGATTTTCTGCCATTGATGTCCCATAATATTCATCTGGAGCTTCTTCCGGAGACAATTCAATCGTTTCTTGCTTTATTTCAAAGTTGGTTTTTACATTTGCGACTTCACTATTTAGTTTTGCCTTTTCTTCATAGTTGCAAGTTCCTGCAGCATGTGCTGTGGTACTTAAAACCAAAAAAGCGGCTAGTGAAATCATGAAATATTTTAGTTTATTCATATCGACACCTACCTATGATTATAGTTTACCATATATAATACTTTTTTTCAATTAAAAATTGCGAATTTAAAGCTTTTATGCTATCATTAATTTAAGATATTTGAGGTGGC
>CAZSXH010000044.1:0-7091 GCA_964611015.1 uncultured Muribaculaceae bacterium | reverse complement strand
AACTTTTAGAAAAGATTTGAATTATATTAGTAGAAGACCAAGTGAAGTAGTATATGTAGATTCATTAGAAGAAGATTTAGTAAGAAGAGACTTTACGATAAATGCAATATGTATGGATACTAATGATAAAATAATAGACTTACTCGGAGGAATAGAAGATTTAAATAATCAAACAATAAAAGTAATAGGAAATGCTAGTGAAAGATTAAAGGAAGATCCTTTGAGAATATTAAGAGCAATAAGATTTGCAACAGTTTTAGATTTTAATTTAGATGAAGAATTATATGAAGAAATTAAAGCTAATTATATGCTAGTAGGTACTTTATCAAAAAATAGAGTAAAAGAAGAAATGGATAAAATTCTATTAAGCAAGAATTTTCAAAAAGGTTTAAATATTTTAAAGGAAACTAAAATTGCAGATATTCTAAATATAAATTACGATAATGTAACTTATGTAGAAGATTTAGATGGAATGTGGGCTCAATTAAAAGTAGAAGATATTCCATTTACAAATACTCAAAAAAGCAATATAATAAAAATTACTGAGGTAATAGACCTTGGTGAAATAAATAGTAATATCTTATTTAAGTATGGTTTATATATATGTACGATAGCTAGTAAAATATTAAACATTAATTTAAAAGAAGTTACTAAAATATATAATAAAATGCCTATTAAAGGAAGAGAAGAATTAGATATAACTAGTAAAGAAATAGCAGAGTTTGTAGATGACAATAAAGAAATAGGTGTTATATATAATGAGCTTATTGATTTAGTATTAAATAATAAATTAAAAAACTCTAATAAAGATATAAAAATATATTTAGAAAATAAAAGGAAGTGAATAAAATGTTTAAAGATAATAAAAAGCTAGTAGCTGAAACAATTTTTATTAAAGAAGCATTGAGGCAAAAGTTATCTTTAAACGAATTTTTATTACTTCTTTTTTTTGATAATTCTTTTGATTTAGTATTTGATATCAAAGTTATTGTTAAGACTTTAAACATGGATGAAAATGATGTTTTAGAAGCTTATGGAAGCTTAATTAATAAAAAGATAATTAAGGTTAAGGCAGAAAAAGATGATTTTGGAAAAGTAATTGAAAAAGTATCTTTAGAAAGCTTTTATAATGAAATAAGATCAGATAGTAAAAAGAAAGAACAAGAAGATAGCAAAAAAGATATCTTTAGTATTTTTGAAGCTGACTTTGGTAGAACATTATCCAATATGGATTATGAGATAATTAATGCTTGGATTGATAAAGGGTTTAGCGAAGAACTTATTATTGCTGCTTTAAAAGAAGCTACTTATAATGGAGTTGCTTCTTTAAGGTATATTGATAAAGTTTTATACGAATGGAATAGGAAAGGATTTAAAACACCTGAGGATGTAAAAACAAAAATGGAAAGTTCAGATGAAGGAACCGTTTTAGAAACTAGTGTTTTGAATTTTGATTGGTTAAATGAAAAGTAATGATTTAATTAAAGAACTAGATAAACTATTTCCAGATGCCAGATGTGAACTTAATTATAGTAAGGATTATGAATTATTAATTGCAACTTTACTATCTGCTCAATCAACAGATAAAAGAGTTAATATTGTAACAAAAGAATTATTTTCTAAATATGATATTTTTTCTCTTGCTTCTGCTAATCCTAAAGATATAGAATATATTATAAGACCAGTGGGAACTCAAGAAAGAAAAGCAAAATTTGTTGTGGAAGTGGCTAAAGCTTTGGTAAAAAATTATGATGGTCATGTACCTAATGATAGACAGTTTATTGAAAGTCTTCCAGGAGTAGGACATAAAACTTGCAATGTAGTTCTTTCAAATCTTTATAATGTTCCTGCTTTGGCAGTTGATACTCATGTTACTCGTGTGGCAAATCGCTTGGGTCTGGTTGATACTTTAGACGTTAAGAAAATTGAAGAAGAACTAATGGATTATTTTCCTAAAGAAAGCTGGAGTAGAGTGCACCATCAATTAGTATTATTTGGAAGATACATATGTAAAAGTGCTAAACCAGATTGTGAAAATTGTCCATTTAAGTGCAAAAAAAATTAAGCAGTTAATGCTTAATTTTTTAATTTAATGGAATATCTTGATCTTGGTCTTGATCATTCCCTCCCATTATATCTCCAATGTTAGAATCAATATTATTATTTGTATTTATTTCTAATCCATCACTCATGTTGTTGGTAAATATTGAATAAGATGATTTTATTACATAAGTAACATTACCACTCGTTGGATTATTAATAGTGAAGTTTGGATTTTCAGTCATACCAATGTATGTTAATGTTCCATCACTATTTTTTTGATAAATACGATATCCAAGAGTACCAATATAAGAATTATTATAGCTTAATCTAGCTTCATAATATTTTTGAGCTGAAAGATCATAATAAGTATTAAAATGTTCTTGTAAGTATGTTTGGTTAATAGCATCTGGGGTATTTATTCTATTCCATGTTAATTTTAAAGTTGTACCATCGAAGGAATAACTTCCTCCAGTAGGAGATGCTAGTTTAGAGTATCTTGTTGATACTTCAGTTGGTTCTGTACCTTCTTTAAACATAGCCATCTTTCTTAAGCTTGATGGAGTAAACTCACTAGCAAGTTGTAATGGGAAAGTTTCATCTTCAACTTCTACTTCAATGACACTGCTAGGTTTTTCAAAAGTTCTGTTTTTAGAATAAACTCTTGTACCAACAGCTTTCATAACTCCTTTTCTGATTTGATTACCAATTGTTAAGTTTAAATAATTTTTTGAAGTTGTTTGATCATATCCAATCCAAACTGCAATTGAGTATTCTGGAGAGTAGGTTATTGACCATGAGTCTCTTGTTGAGTTTGCAGGAATTCCAAGTTTATCAGTAGTTGCTTTATCAAGATTTGATGTACCTGATTTAGCAGCAATATCTGTACCACTAATACTTGTTCCCATACCAACACCACTTTCTGCTGTTGATATTAACATATCAGTAATCATATAAGCTGTTTCTTCACTCATCACTTGTACTTTTTCATAATTGTATTCAAACTTTTCACCAGTTTCAATTATAGTTGCTTCTTTATATGAGTATGGTTCGATGTAATAACCTCCACGACCAAATGCGGCATAAGCTGCACTCATTTGCATTGGACTTGCACCATCAAAACCTCCGATTGATGCTGATTCATAAAGATCTGGTCCATAATTAATACCTAAACTATGAACAAAATTTTCAATGTAGTTTTGTTTTTCGGCATTTACAGCTTTAAATGCTCTTAATGCTGGTATATTTCTTGATTTAACTAACGCTTGTCTCATAGTCATAAGACCATTATACTTACCATTTGAATTCTTTATTGATTGACCATTACTATATTTGGTTTCTTCATCTAAGAATAGAGTTTCAGGAGAACCTCCAAGATATTCTAGATAAGGACCGTAGTCAAATAATATTTTGGCTGTTGAACCTGGTTGACGTTTTGCTGTAGCTCGGTTTGTTCCTTGAGCTCCATAATTTCTACCACCAGATAGGGCAACAACAGCACCATTTTCTGTACTAGTTATCGCAATACCTTCTTGGATTTCATCATAAGCAAATTTATAGATTTCGCCTTTTTCTAATTGATTAACAACATCTTGAACATTTTTATCTATTGTAGTAACTATTTTCATTGCTTCTGTACGAGGGTCATGTCCAGTTTTTCTTTTTACCTCATCCATTACATATTCAATAGTTGCTTGATTATCATTACTACGAATTTTTCTTTCAACTAATAAGCTTTCAACTGGAATTTCTAATATATCATTTTTTTGTTCTTCTGTTATATATCCATGATTAACCATTAAAGTTAAAACTGTCTTTTGTCTTTTTGCTAGACGTTCTGGATGACGATATGGATCATACATTGATGGATTTTGAAACATTCCTGCAATAATTGATGCTTCAGCTAAGTTAATATCTGATACTGATTTTCCAAAGAAGTATTGAGAAGCAAGTTCTACACCAGCAATACCATTAGAGTTTAAATTTCCATCATGGGCAAACCATTGAGAGTTAACATAAAATTCGATGATTTCTTCTTTAGTATAGCTGCTTTCAACTTTAAATATGGACATATAGATATCTGTAAACTTACGAATTATACCTTCGATTCCTTTATCTTGGGAACTAGTGTAAGCTCTTTTTACCACTTGCATGGTTAGAGTAGAAGCACCACCGGCATCACGACCAAGTACTTGACCAATCGATGCTTTTAAAAATCTTGCAACATCCAAACCGTTATGTTGAAAGAATCTTGAATCTTCTGTTGCAACAATGGCATCTACGAGTACTTGTGGAAGTTCATCATAGGTTACAATTTTACGATCGTAATTACCTAATCTTGCTAGCTCTGTAACTCCATCATTATAATAAAGTACACTAGAATCCTTAGAATAAAGTTTTTCTTTATCAAAGTCTGGTGATGTAACAATAATATATAAAGCAAATACTAAAACTAAAGATATTACTGCTATACCTCCGATTAGGATAGTGGATAAAATAATATTTTTAACTTGAGTATTATTTTTATTACTTGTATTTTTTTCTTTTCTTTTAAATTTGCCTAATTGAATCTTTTTCATTTACTTACCTCCAATTAATTCATCTAATAAATATATATAATCTAAACCTCTTAAATTTAACTTTATTTCTAAAGCATTTTTTTCTAAATATTCATAAGGAATGCTTTTCCTTTTTTCTTCATTAATAAATTTGATAAAAGTATTTCCTGGTAGTAAAAAGAATTTATTGTTCATCATTATAACTAAAAATGCAATACCTCCATGCCTAGTTACATTATCAATATGTTTTATTTGATGATGATGAACGTTTCCAAGAGGAAATGATGTTTTTGATTTTGTTTCTTTGGCATCAAATTCAATGTAATGCCCTTTATAAATTCCATTAAAGTCTAAAGTTGAAGGTGTTTCATAAAAAGCATCTGTAATTCTTTTTCCTTTATTAGTATATTCAACATTTACTACTTTTATTGGTGTTGGTTTTTTATATATATAGGCGATATCGTTATCTCTATAATAACTATTAGCTTTTTCAATTAGATATTCTAATTCCATACCTCTGTTATCATAGGCTATTTCTTTAGTATATGTTTTTTTAATATTATTAGGATATAACAAACTAAATCACCTTTATTAATTATATCATAAATGAAATGATTTGCACTAGTTGGGTTTTGCTTTACAGTAAAATTAAAGACAAGTTAAATCAATAAGTAAAAACTTTGATATCTTTTGTCGAAGATGATGAAAAATAACTCGAAATCTAGTAAGATGTTTTTGGTGATAGTTATGAAAATTGAGTTCTTTTTAAATTCGATGATTGAAAAGATTGATTGGGCTAAGTTAGATTGTGTATTTTTAAGAAAAGGAAAAAAGAAAAAGCTTGCTAAATGAGAACTTTTATTGTTTTAGATGAATCTGGAGCTATGCATTTAAAAAATGAAAGATATTTTGTCGTTGCTGGTTTTATTACTAGTGATATTCAAAAAGTTAATGCAATTCACAAAAGAATCGAAAGGGTAGTAAAGTTTAGAAAAAATATTCCTCTAAAAAAAAAGGTGGAGTTAAAATCATCTAAAATTAATATAAGCCAACAAGCGTTATTTTTAAATGGTCTTTATGAAATTAATGGCGTAATTCCTGTAGCCATTGTAGTAGATAAAGAGAATCTATCTAAGTTTGGAGCTTCAGAGAATGTCGCTTATAACTTTTTTGTGAAAAACTTAATTAAGTATTTATTTAATAGTAATATTGATCTTCTTAAGACAAGATGCATTGAACTTAGAGTTGATAATCGTAATACTTCTGTTAAGACCCTTAAAGATTTAGAAACGTTTTTAGCATGGGAGTTTGAAACGAAAGAATTAGATTTAAAGGTAAGATATTTAGATTCTAAAGATAATAGGGATGTACAGATGGCTGATTATGTTGCTAATTTACTTTGGAAAAAATATAATTTAAAAAACGAGGACTTATCAAGAAGAGTGACTAGTTTTAAAAAAACTTTTATATCTAAGTTTCCTTATAAATTATTTGGAAATGATCCAAGTTTAAAAAAAATGGCAGAAATTGCTAAAAGTAAATAAAAATGGTTGTAAAATATATAATACATGATATACTTCTAGTAGAAGACCTTTAAGAATGATCGATTAAAAGCATAGAAATATGTGAAGGCTCTAATCGTATGGTAAGTACGAGATCTCTAAGGCAAGCAACTCAAGCGTGAGTTGCTTTTTCTTTTCATTGACGCAAGTAAAAAAATAGGATATAATCTTCTTGTTAGAAGGTGAAGAAATTGTATAATGATCGTTTATATCTAACTCCACAAGAAATATTGGAAAAAGATTTTAAGATTGATGCCAGGGGATATCGACCTCAACTAGTTGATAAATATTTGGATATGGTTATCCGTGATTACACAGAGTATTCTAACATTGTGAAGAAGTTAGAAAAGGATATTAAAGATTTGACTGATGATAATATTAAGTTGAAGCAAGAAATTAGACGCTTGCAAAGTGAAATTGCTTCTTCAGCAAATGAAGCACCATCAAGAAGTGCTAATAATGTAGATTTATTAAAAAGAATAAGTCAACTGGAAAAAGTAGTGTACGGAAATAATGAATAATTTGTTGGCAAATGCTACATAAAATAGTTATGTAGAGGAAAGTCCATGCTCGCACTATCTGCGATTGATAGTAGTGTTTCATGCCTAAGGAAAAAATAACTTAGGGTAGTTTTACTAACGGCTTCGAGGAGACCTTAAATGGTCTTATTAGATATAAAAGTGCCAAAGAGACGAGCTAGCTTGGAAACGAGTTAGGTGGAACGTGGTAAACCCCATGAGCGAGAAACCCAAATTTTGGTAGGGGAGCTTGAAAGCGGGAATCAAACTGCAATCAGGTCCGTTAAGGAAGATAAATATTTGCCCCTCGTTTACGAGGACAGAACATGGCTTATAAGAATTTATTTTATTATAAAGGAGTGAGTTTATTTGAACGATATTGGTGAGGAACTTCAGTATGCAAGGGAGTCATC
>CAZSXH010000043.1:0-7282 GCA_964611015.1 uncultured Muribaculaceae bacterium | reverse complement strand
TATAATCTTTTATATGTAGCCTTTGGTTGGGAGAAACCTACTTATATCCATGTTGCAATGGTACTTGGAGAAGATGGAAACAAGCTTTCTAAACGTAATGGTGATGCTTCATTTATGGATCTTTATGAGTCTGGATATTTACCAAATGCTGTTGTAAATTATTTGGTTTTACTTGGATGGAGTCCTGATAATAATCAAGAAGTATTTACAATGGATGAGTTAAAAACTAACTTTAGTGAAGAAAGAATTAGTAAATCATCAAGTAGTTATGATGTAAAGAAACTACAATGGTTTAATGCTCAATACATCAAAAAAATGGCAGATAGTGAGTATTTAGACTGGATTAAGAAATACTTTACTCATGATTGTAGTGATAAAACTGAAGAATGGATAGATAAACTATTACTTATATATAAGGATCATTTAAGCTATGGTAAACAAATAGATAATTTAACATCTAGTTTCTTTAGTGATGATTTTATTATTGATGAAGAAGCTAAAGCGTTTATGGAAAGTGATGAAGTAATTCCTAAAGTAGTTAGTACTTTTAAAGAAGAAATTGAAAGCATTAATGATTGGACCGTTGAAAACATAGCTGCTGCAATTAATAATGTAAAAGAAAAAGCTGAAGTCAAAGGGAAGTTGTTATTTATGCCAATAAGAATTGCAGCTAGTGGTATAATGCATGGTCCAGAACTTGCAGATACATTATACTTAATTGGTAAAGATACAATTATAAAGCGAGTTAGTAAATGAAAAAGGGAATTAAGATACTAGTTACAATTCTGATTATTGCCATAATTGGATTTGGAATTTATAAAATATTTATTGATTGTGAAAAAGTAACAACATTTTATGATAGAGATTTTGTTTTAGAAACTATGGATTATGCTACGATTGAAAATGAAGCAATTGTTAAGTTAATAGGTATCGATGATAATCGATGTAAAGAAGAATCCTGTGAGCGTGAAGGAGAAATGGTAGCTAAAGTCTTTGTTATAAATGATCATCATATGACATATGTTAAGTTAGGGACTTTAGCAGAAACAAGAAAAGAATTAGAAAAGCTAGGTATAATAATTGAGCTAGTAGAAATTGATAAAGATAATAAAGTTACTTTAAAAGTTACAAAGCTTGATTAATCTTAGCATTAGTTAGGAGATTATTATGCAAATATATAATACATTAACAAGAAAAGTTGAAGAGTTTATTCCTTGGAATGGAAATGATGTAAGCTTTTATACTTGTGGACCTACAGTATATCACTATGCTCATATTGGGAATATGAGAAACTATATAGGTCATGATGTTTTGGATAAAACTTTAAGATACTTAGGATATAATGTTACAAGAGCTATGAATATTACTGATGTTGGGCATTTGACAAGTGATTCTGACTCTGGTGATGATAAAATGGTAAAAAGTGCTAAAGCGGAAAATAAAACCGTTATGGACATTGCTAGATTTTATACTGATGCTTTTTTTCGTGATTTTGAACTTTTAAATAATAGAATGCCAGAAGTAGTAAGCCCTGCAACAGCTAATATTAATGAATATATTAAAATTATTGAAACTTTGCTTGAAAAAGGATATGCATATAATAGCGGTGGCAATATTTATTTTGATACTACTAAATTAGAAGATTATTATCGTCTTACTAATCACAAAGCTGATGAAATGGTTGTAGGTGCCCGTGAAGGAGTTTTAGAAGATGCATCTAAAAAGAATCAAAATGACTTTGTTTTATGGTTTACTAAATCTAAATTCGAAGACCAAGAATTAAAATGGGATAGTCCTTGGGGATCTGGATATCCTGGTTGGCATATTGAATGTACTGGAATTAGTATAAAGTATTTAGGAGAACATTTAGATATCCATGGTGGAGGAGTAGATAATATTTTCCCTCATCATACTAATGAGATAGCTCAAAGTGAATCATATTTAGGACATAAATGGTGTAACTATTGGTTTCATAATGAACACTTAAATGATGAATCTGGGAAGATGAGTAAAAGTAATGGAGCAATTCTTACTATTAGCACTTTGAAAGAAAAGGGTTACAATCCTTTGAGTTTTAGATATATGTGCTTGCTTAGTCATTATCGTAAACAATTAGTTTTTTCTTATTCTTCTTTAGATGGAGCAGAAAATGCTTACAAAAAACTATTAAATAAAACGACTAGTTTAAAATATAACGATTCTGTAAATGAAGAAGAATACAATAAGTGGAATGATATGTTTAAATCATATTTAAGTGATGATTTAAATACTGCCAATGCAATAACAGTATTACATGATTTGTTAAAAAGTGATGTTGATGAAGGCACTAAGTATAAATTAGTTCATGACTTTGATCAAGTTTTAAGTTTAAACTTACTTAAAAAAGAAGAAAAGAGTCTTTCAAATCAAGATGAGATTATGCTAAAGATAAATGAAAGAAATGAAGCAAAGAAAAATAAGAACTATGAACTTGCTGATAAAATACGTGCAGAATTATTAGAACAAGGAATTGTCTTAAAAGATACTAAAGAAGGAACCATTTATGAGGTCTTATGATTAAGAAATGGTTAATAATAGCATTTTTATTCTTTTTTGCATATCCAATTGCTCAAGCTGAAGAATTTAATGTGACGAGTAAAAATGTTGTCCTATATAATTTAAATGATAATGAAGTTATATATGAAAAACTTGCAGATGAAAAAGTTCAAATTGCGAGTTTAACTAAAATTATGACAACAATTGTTGCCATAGAAAATATCGATGATTTGAGTGCTCAAGTTGTATTTACTAAAGAAGATTTTAAGAATATTGCTAGCTATTCCCAAGCAGGATTTAAAGTTGGTGATAAAGTATCCTATTTAGACTTATTATATGGTGTAATTCTTCCAAGTGGAGCAGATGCCGTAAATGCCTTGGTGAATAACACTTTGGGTTTTGATGATTTTGTTAGTGCTATGAATGCTTTAGCAAAGAAGCTAGATATGAATGATACATCATTTTCTAATGCCATAGGTAGAGATAATGAACTTAATTATTCAACTGCTAAAGATGTTTCAAAATTACTTATGTATGCTTTATCAAATGATACTTTTAAAAAGATTTTTACAACTAAAGAATATATAACTAGTAATAATAGAAAATTAGAAAGTACTATTAATAGTTATAAAGACTATTTAGACATTGAAAAAATAGATGGTTCTAAAAGTGGATATACCAAAAATGCAGGAAAATGTTTAGCATCAATAGCAACTTTTGATGATGTAAATTATCTACTTGTAGTTTTAAACTCAAGTATAGACATCCCATTTAGTGCGGTTTTAGATTCAATCACAATATATGATTATTATGAAAAGAATTATAGTTATCAAACTATCTTAAAAAAAGATGATGTTGTAGGTGTTATACCTGTAGAAGGAAGTCTACAAAAAGAATATAAAATAAAAAGCAAAGAAAATGTAATAATGTATTTAAAAAATGATATTAAAGATAACTTGAATATCGAGTATACAGGAGTTAAAGTTATTAATCAAGATACTAAAGACAAGCTTGGATTAATAAATATTTATGAAGGAAAGGAATTACTTTATCAAAGTGATGTATATTTAGAAGGAAGTATTAACTTTTATAGTCCATCAATACCAATAGTTATTGGGTTGGTTTTATTAGTAACATTTTTAGTTTATATAATAGTTACAGTATTTACTATAAAAAGTATAAGAAAAGCTTTTAAAAATAATTAGGTGAAGATATGACAAAAATAAATCATTTAGGAATTATTGTTGATGGCAATGGAAGATGGGCAAAAGAAAGAGGGCTTTCTAGAAGTGAAGGCCATAAAGCTGGAGCTAAGAACTTAGAAAAACTAATTTTACATATGGCTCATGAAGAAATTGTAAACTATTTAAGTTTATATGTTTTTTCTACTGAAAACTTTTCACGCTCTGAAGATGAAGTAAACTATTTAATGAATCTTTTTATTGAATTCTTTAATATGGGCAAAGCTAAATATGATAGCGAAAACATTAAAGTAGTTTTCTCTGGAAGAAAATCATATTTAAGTGCTGAAGTAAGAGATGCTATGAATGAAATTGAAAAACGTACTAAAGAACATGATGGAATGGTAGTAAACTTTTGCTTAAGCTATGGGGGAAGAGCAGAAATAGTAGATGCCACTAAAAAAATAGCAGAACAAGTAAGTGAAGGTAGCTTAAGTGTTGATGATATAGATGAATTAGTATTTGCTAAGAATCTTTATCATGAACTTCCTGATATGGACTTTTTAATAAGAACAAGTGGAGAAAATAGAATTAGTAATTTCATGTTATGGCAAGTGTCTTATGCAGAATTTTATTTTCCTAAAACTTATTTCCCTGACTTTGACATTAAGTGTTTAAACGAGGCCATAGAAGAATTTACTAAAAGAGATCGTAGATTTGGTAATATTAAAAACAATTAAAAAATCAACTAATTAGTTGATTTTTTCTTTTCTATAGCTTTGTGATATACTTTTAAAACATCAGCTCCGAAGACTTCTTTAGAAAAACGATAGGTACTATTTTTAGCATTCTTAGCCATCGATTTATAAAGCTCTTTATCACTCATTAGTTTAAATACATATTCTCTAAATTCTTGATCATTTTTAAATAAATAACCGTTGTAAGAATCTTCAATCATAGCTTGAAAGCTTTTATCATTAATACATAATGTTGGTTTAGATGCTGCAAGACCTTCAATTATAGTTAATCCTTGAGTTTCGGTTGTTGAGAATGATGCAACAATATCAAATACGTTGAAATATGTTGGCACCATATTATATAGTACTTTTCCTGTTAAAATAACATTGCTTTCAATCTTTAATTCTTTAGCTAGCTTCTTTAAATCATCAATTGCTGGTCCATCTCCTACAAGCATAATTTTGATTTTAGGATTTGCTTCAATAAGCTTTTTAGCATTTTTAAGTAGACAATCAAAGCTCTTTTCTGTAGCAATTCTACCAACAGCTCCGATTATAAAATCGTCTTTATTAATCTTATATTTCTTTTTGATGCTTTCAATTTCTTTTTTCATCTCAGTTGTTTTATCAAACTTTTTAATATCTATTCCTGTTGGAATTACATTTATGTTTTTCGTAATACCATAATTTTCAACGAATAGTTTTTCTATTTTATCAGTAGGTACTATTAATTCATCACATTTTTTTTCACAAAAATACTTAGTGATTTTGATAGCTAGCTTTTTAGCTAGATTATCAAAATGACCATGAGTAACATAGTAAACATAATCTTCATATAAAGTATGATATGTATGTACTACAGGGATATTTAGCTTTTTGCTTACAATCCTTGAAAAAGAACCAATACCAAATTCTGTTTGACTATGAATTACATCTAAATCCCATTCTTTAATAATCTTCATTGCTTTACTAGAATAAACAGAAGTAAGTCTTGTTTGATAAATACCTGTCTTTATCCCTGGAATATAAATGATTTTATTTTTCTTGTCATATTTAAATTCCATTTTTTCTAAATTTGCTGTTACCATATATACTGTATGACCCATTTTTTCTAAAGCTTCTTTAAGCATTTTAATACTTGTTGTAACTCCAGAAATATGGGGTTCATATGCATCAGTAAAAATTCCTATTTTCATAAATTTAACCTCATATCTATTTTAAGTATAAACCATAATTTATAATATTTCAAATTAATTGTTATTTAGATACGTATTTGATATAATAACCGTATTAGGGAGGTTTTTATGAATATATTAGATCGTTTTTTAAAATATATTAGTATTCCAACCACATCAAATTCAGAAAAAGAAGAATGTACACCGAGTACTGAATGTCAATATAATCTAGCTCATGTTTTAGTTGCAGAATTAAAAGAACTTGGACTTGAAGTTGATTTTGATGAAGGGCATTGTGTTATTTATGCGGTTTTGAAAGGTAATGCTAAAGCTCCATCTTTAGGTTTTATATCTCATATGGATACATCAGAAGATGCTAAGGGTGAAGATATTAAACCAAAAATTATTGAAAATTATGATGGAAAGGATATAGAACTTGGAAATGGTAAAACAACAAAAGTTAGTATTTTTCCAGATTTAAAAAATCATATTGGTAAGACTCTAATTACATCTGATGGTTCTACATTACTTGGAGCAGATGATAAAGCAGGGATTGCTGAAATTATGACAATGCTTGAATATTTTGCTACTAATACTGATGCTCATGGAGATATTTATGTTGCTTTTACTCCAGATGAAGAAGTAGGAAGAGGAGTAGATAATTTTGATTTAAAAAGATTTCCTGCTGATTTTGGCTATACTGTAGATGGATCAACTTTAGGAGAAATAAGCTACGAAACTTTTAATGCTACTAATTTTAAGATTCATATTAATGGTGTTCATTGTCATTCCGGAAGCGCTAAAGGTGTTTTAGTTAATTCTTTGGAACTTGCTTGTTTATTTAACTCTTTACTTCCAAATGAAAAGCCAGAAAATACTGAAGGAAGAGAAGGATTTTATCATTTAATGAAATTAAATGGTGATGTTTCTCATGCTGAAATGTTTTATATTGTAAGAGACTTTGATAAAGAAAATCATCAAAAAAGAAAAGATACTATGTTAGAAATTGCAGCAATACTTAATAAAAAGTTTGGTAATTTTATAACAGTAGAGGTAATTGAACGTTGGGAAAACATGATGTATTATATGGAAGATGAAATGCATCTAATTGAAAATGGTAAGAAAGCTATAACCGAGGCAGGAGTAACCCCAATTGTGGAACCAGTTCGAGGTGGTACTGATGGTGGAGATCTTACTGCTTTAGGATTTTCTTGTCCAAACTTAGGTACTGGAGGACACTGTTTTCATAGTATTCATGAATACATTGCTTTAGAAGACATGCAAAAAGTAAGTGAAATCCTAATTGGAATAGTTAAAACTTATACTCAAGAAAAAAATGCAAATTTATCGCGAAAAATTAGAGAAGAAAAATAAGTATTATGATATAATGATTAATAGGAGAGTAAATTATGAAATATTTGATTAATGGATTTAGGGGATTTTGTATGGCTCTTGCTGATAGTGTACCAGGTGTTTCTGGAGGAACTATTGCATTTGTTTTAGGTTTTTATGATAAGTTTATCAATTCTTTAAACAGTTTGGTTTATGGCAGTTGGGAAGAAAAAAAAGAAGCATTATTCTTTTTAGGAAAAGTTGGTATAGGATGGCTTATTGGTATGATTCTTGCTTCTTTAGTCTTAACAAGCCTATTTGA
>CAZSXH010000042.1:0-7680 GCA_964611015.1 uncultured Muribaculaceae bacterium | reverse complement strand
TTCTTTAGCAATATCTTCGCCTTGAATAGGTTCAAATTCCCATTTAACATCGGCTTTTTGTAAGATATCTATTACTTCTGCATGAGAAATTCTTGTAAATTTGCTATTTACAAGTTTAGTAAGCTTTTCCAGTAAACCGTTTTCTACAAACTTATCTAAGAATTCAAGTTCATCATGCCCTTTTTCCAAGCAATAACTAATTACATATTTAAGCATTTCTTCTTCAACATCCATTAATCCTTCTAAATCACAGAATGCCATTTCTGGTTCTACCATCCAAAATTCTGACATATGAGTCTTTGTATTAGAATTTTCTGCTCTAAATGTTGGACCAAAAGTATATACTTTAGAAAATGCCATAGCATAAGTTTCAGCTTCAAGTTGTCCTGATACAGTTAAACCGCAAGTTTTACCAAAAAAGTCTTTATCATATTCAACCTTGCCAGATGATGCGATTTTATCTAAATCAAGTGTCGTAACTTGGAACATTTCTCCAGCTCCTTCGCAATCGCTTGCAGTGATAATTGGAGCATTAAAATACACATAACCATTTTTACCAAAATACTCATGAATAGCTTGAGCAGCAAGTGAACGAATTCTAAATACTGCTTGAAACATATTAGTACGTGGTCTAAGATATGCTTGTTCTCTTAAAAATTCTTTAGTGTGTCTCTTAGGTTGAATGGGATAATCTTCAGGACAATTACCTAGAATGTTAATCTTTTCGGCTTTTAACTCAAAATCCTGATTTCCAGATGATTTAACAAGTAAACCTTTTACTTCTATAGTTGATCCAACAAGTAATTTGGCAATAGAATCAAAATTATCCATTTTATTGTCATAAACAACTTGTAAATGTTTAAAACATGTACCATCAGAAAAATCAATAAAACCAAATTCTTTTTGACGACGATGATTTCTAATCCATCCACTAACAATTACTTCTTTATCAATTAAATTTTTACTATTTTCTATTATTTCTTTAACTGTCATATATCCTCTTTTCTAGATATTACTTAGTATCCAATCAACGATTTCATTTTCGTCAACTTTTACTTCTTCTTTTGTTGCATTATCTTTTACGTTAATGATACCTTTTTGTAAATCTTCATTATTTAATATAATCAAGAATGTAGCATTTAGACTATCTGCTACTTTAAATTGAGATTTTAAACTTAAATTATTGCTATTTATCTCAGTACTAATACCATTAAGTCTTAAATTTTGAGCTATATTTAAAGCATGTATCTTTTCTTCTTCTGATACACTTAAAACATAAACATCAACTTTCTTACTTAAAATTCCTTCTTTTAATTCTTTTTTTATTTCATTTACTAATCTTTCTACTCCAAGAGCAAAACCAATTGCAGGCATATCTGGGCCATCTAATGATTTAACAAGACCATTATAACGACCTCCACCTCCAAGAGCAAAACCGTCATTATTTAAGTATTCCCAAACGTTTTCATCGTAGTAATCTAAACCTCTAACTATTTTTTCGTTTACTTCAAAATCAACATCTAAAACAGTTAAAAGTTCTTTTAGCTTATTAAATCTATTTTTACTATCTTCTGTTAAATAATCTGATACTTTAGGAGCGTTTATTAAATACTTATTATCTTTATCTACTTTACAATCTAAAATTCTTAAAGGATTAGTATTAATTCTTGCCTTACAATCATCACATAATTCATCAATATGAGGTTTTAGATATTCTACTAATGCTTTTGTATAATTACTTCTACTTTCTTTATCACCTAATGTATTTAGACCAACTGTACATTCTTCAATACCTAATGATTTTAAAATAAAATATCCCATACTGATAACTTCAGCATCGATCATGACATCGTTACTACCAAAAACTTCAGCACCAATTTGAGTAAATTCTCTAAACCTACCTGCTTGGGGTCTTTCATAACGATACATTGTGCCATTATAATATAGCTTTATTGCGTCATTACGATTACCATACATCTTATTTTCAATAAAACTGCGTACTACACCAGCTGTTCCCTCAGGTCTTAAAGTGATATTTCTATCTCCACGATCTTTAAAATCATAAGTTTCCTTAGTTACAATATCAGTGGATTCTCCAACACTTCTATGGAATAATTCGCTAGCTTCAAAAATTGGAGTACGAATAAACTCATAATTATAGTTTTGCATTACTTCATCAACAGAGCTGCTTATATAGTTATATAATCTTGCATCTTCACCTAATAAATCATATGTTCCTTTTGGTTTTGTAATCATTATAATCATCCCTTCATAATATCTATATTTTATCACATATAAAAAGAAAATAAAATTATTTATTTATCTTTTCTCTTCTTCTAACACTTATTACAGGTGCATGTGTAAAATCAAAACTTTCGGTTTCAAAGCATTCAACTTTAAAGCCGTCATCTTCCAATGCTTTTAGGGAATCTACCAGACTATTAATATAGTACATAAAATACCTATAACTACTATATTCATGCCCACAAGGACAAGTTTGAACGCACATTTCAATTCGGCTTTTTATTGTGTTTTTGACAATGTCTTCTAAAGCTTCACACGGACAATGGGCAACTAATAAATCGCTTCCTGAAACATCTGTAGTTTCGGTAAATGCTTCATTTTTTGTAATAATACCTGGTATTTTTAATGGAATACTTGTTGGATCATAACAGGTAATCGGATTACTAACTCCATATTTTTTTATTAAGTAAATTGATAATCCAGGGATAAAACCACCTGCTACTTCTACAATTTTTCTTTCACTTAAAGAAGGATATCTATCCATTAAGTATTCTGCAAAAATATGATAAAACAAATTATCATAACTATTAGGAAAAAGATAAGTATATATTTGATTTATAAAATCCTCAACATATCCTATTTCCGGATTAAACTCATTTTTAAAAAAATCTTGAATTCTAGGTGGGTAATGTCTAAGATTTTTTCTAAAAAAGCGGTTTAATTTTTTTATTTCTCCTCTATCTAATGTTGCCATATAATCCCCTTCTTTTTTGTTTTATTATTATACTAATTAAATAATATTTGTCAATAAAAATAGTAGCTTTTAAACTACTATTTATTATCTATTTTTATTCCTAATTCTTTTAATTGAGATTCATCAACTACATTAGGGCATTCACTCATTAAATCACTAGCACTAGCAGTCTTAGGGAATGCAATAACATCTCTAATATTTTCAGTACCACTTAAAAGCATAATTAAGCGATCAAGTCCAAATGCTAAACCACCATGTGGTGGAGTTCCATATTTTAAAGCATCTACAAAGAAACCAAATTTTTCTTTTATTTGTTCTTCAGATAGTTCTAGTGCTTCAAACATTTTGTTTTGAACTTCTTCATCATGAATTCTAATTGATCCTCCACCAGCTTCATAACCGTTGATGACGATATCATAAGCTTTAGAATAGCAATTAGCTTTGTCATTAATTAATTTATCGATATCCTCATCTTTTGGTGCTGTAAATGGATGATGCATAGCCATAAATCTATTTTCTTCTTCACTCCATTCAAATGAAGGAAAATCTGTTATCCATAAGATTTCATGTTTTTTTGAATCAATTATACCTAGATCACGAGCAATCTTACATCTAAGAGCTCCAAGTGAAGTTTTTACGATATTCTTTTTATCTGAAACAATGAAAACAACATCTCCTTTTGCTAAAGATAAGCTATTTACTAATTCACTTTTCTCAGCATCGCTTAATAATTTAGCAATCGAACCAGTTATTTCATCTTCAATTTTTAAATATGCAAGACCTTTAGCTTTATATGTTTTTACATAATCGGTTAATTTATCAATTTCTTTTCTTGAATACTTTTCTGTAGCATCTTTTACAACAATGGCATTAATAATACCACCATTATTGATGTTTTCTTGGAAGAATGATATTTCAGTATTAGCAAATGTACTTGTTATATCTTCTATTTTCATATCAAATCTTAAATCAGGTTTATCAGAACCATATGTATTAATAGCATCGTCGTATTTCATTCTACGAAGTGGTAACTTAATATCAATATCTTTTATTTCTTTAAATACGTGAGCGATAAGTCTTTCAGCAAGATTCATTACATCATCTTCATTGACAAAACTCATTTCGATATCTACTTGAGTAAACTCTGGTTGACGATCTGCTCTTAAATCTTCATCACGGAAACATTTAGCAATTTGAAAATAACGCATTATTCCTCCAACCATAAGAAGTTGTTTAAATATTTGTGGTGATTGTGGAAGTGCATAAAATTTTCCTTTATTTACACGTGATGGCACTAAGTAATCTCTTGCTCCTTCAGGTGTACTTTTACAAAGAACTGGAGTTTCTACTTCAACGAATCTTTCTTGATCTAAAAAGTTTCTAATTGCCATAGTTACTTTATGACGCATTAATAAATTATTACTTAAGCTAGTTCTTCTTAAATCTAGATAACGATATTTAAGTCTAGTATCTTCTAAAGCAGTAGTATTATCACTAATTTCAAATGGAACTTCTAATGATTTATTCAAAAGAGTTATATCACTTACTTCTACTTCTATTTCTCCTGTTGCAATATTAGGATTTGCTTTTTCTCTTTTTAATATTTCTCCTTCAGCTTTTATGACATACTCATTTTTTAAAGAACTTGCTAATTCATAACAAACGGCATCAGGTCTTACAACAAGTTGCATAATACCAGATCGATCCCTTAAATCAATAAATATAACACCTCCAAGGTCTCTAATCTTAGCAACCCAACCATTTAAAACAATTTTTTCTCCTACGTTTTTAATACTATAATCAGCATTTAAATTCATATCTTTCATCCTTTCAATAAACAAAAAATTCCATGAATTACTTAAGGACGAGTTATAACCCGTGGTGCCACCTTAATTCATAGAATCTATGCGCTTTATAAGTTTTATCGCATCTTCTGCGTTTATCTAGTTAATTTGACTGTCTTCATTAATATTTCATTACTAAATTTCACCAACTATTAGCTCTCTAAAAACTTCATATTAATTACTATTTTCAATAAATAAATTATACTAAAAATATACTACATTTCTAAAATATTGTCTAGTCTTTATTTCTTTTTCTACTATATGCTTGTTGTAAACCTTCTCTTAGAATTTGATTTTCTGCAAGCAATCTTTGTTTTTCTTCATTATTTACAATGGTTTCTGCTAAAGAGCTAAAATATTCTTGATTAGAGGCATTTGTAAGACGATTTGTTAATTGATAATCTCCTCTTTTAGAAACTCCAAGTACAAGATATGTATCACTACCAAGTGTTTTAAAAATAATATGTATTCTTTTGGAAGCAACCTCAAATACTTCTCCAGGTTTTATAAAATCTGCCTTTACTGGTCTGAAATTAGCCACACATAATACATTAATATTATCTAGTAATTTAATTGCTTCATTTTTTAAAACAGTTTCTAAGTCATCTAAGTCTTGAGCAAAATAGGAAGTATTGTTTTTATCTGGTAAAAATATTAAATTATTTGTAATTTTTACTTCTTTTGGCATTATTTCATCTAAAAGAAGTTGTAATTCGGTCATTGTAGCTGATTTTTCAATGATTAATGCATCTTTTTCTTCATCAGCTGCTTCTTTATAAAGTTCTTTAATGGCATCAATATCTTTTAAAACAGCTATTAATCTAAAATATCTTTCGTCATATGGTTTTAAAGTATTTAAAAACTCTGTTGCAGTATTTATTAATTTTAAATCATCATCAGTTAAAAGACCTAAATAATTATCTAAAGATAATGTTTTGTTAATTCTTTTCAATATAACATTTACTTCTTCCTCAGTATATCCTAGTTGTATTAATTTACCAATAAAATCTTCAATATCTTCAGGTACAGCTATAATTTCTCCATCTTTAAAATACTTATTTACTTCTCTTTGAGCTTCATAATCGAATTTTGGAGTATCTTCAGACTTTTTATCTACTACTACATCTTCCTTTATTTCGGACTGCATTGCCATATGATAAGCAATAATGCTATCAACTAAGGCATATGAACCAGTTTTAAAAAAGGAAATATCTATATCTTCAAAATCTAATTTAACTATTGTAAGATGAGGAATAATTTCTGTTTCAAGAAAAGTATAAAGGCTTTTTTTAAATAGTTCATTATCATTATTACTATTAAAGCTACCATTATAATTATAAAAGTTTGATAAATTCTTTAACCATTCTGGAGTATTCTTTTGCTTTTTTTGATTATAGTAAACTGCACTCCCTAAAACTGTAGATATTTCTGCTGTGCTGAATTTTTTATCCATGAAAAAGCTACCAATAAGAAGTGAGGTAAATACTTCGATTAAATCAGTTTCTTTTATTGCTTTTTCATTATCAAAACTAGAGATTAATGATCCGTACATGTTACAAGATTTTCTAGCAGCTTTTGCTGTATATTTATGCTTTCTTTGGCCACTTTCAAATGCTTTTTTATCAAAGCTATCTACTTCTATTCCTAGTTGTCGCATTTTTTCTACAGCCATTTTCTCTGCTTTTTTATACATTAACGGATTAGCTTTTTGTAATTTTTCATAGATATTTTGAAAAAAATCATACATTGTTTCTTCATATTCGGCTTTTTGCTTAACACTGGCTTTTATTCCTCTTAAATAATCTTTATATTTTATAAAAGTATTCATATAAACACCCCTTTTTTAAAAGTAAAATATATTCTAGCATAAAATAAATTGTATTGCAAATAAAAAGCTAGATTTAACTAGCCTTTTTGTTCTTTTTGATTAATATATTACTATTTAATTCTTTTATAATAAGTGCAACTACTAATGGGAATATTGCAGCATAAGCAAGAACGTATCTAAAATAAGTGTTTGCCGGTCCTAAAAAAGACATAATTATCATTGAAATTGCAGGAGTTAAGATAAGAATTAAATCTTTTCTCTTCTGAATAAATAATACTACTACTAAAAAGACATAAGCCCATGTATAAAAGCCACAGCTAACTAACAATTGGAGTATTGGAATATAATGCCATACATTAGCATAATTTTTTAAAATATCTCTTCCTGCTTTTAAATTATTAAAGTGATAATCATACCCAGCTTCTGGAAGCTTTTCGTTTAATCCTGTATAAACATAACCTCCATATATATTAGGATAAAAATAAGCATAATTATTATTGAATGTAGCATTTAAATAAGTTCCAGGATGTTTGAAAAACATTTTGCCCCATACAATAAAGTAATTTTTTAAATCTTCACCAGTTGCATATTTATTATATTCGTTTTTTACTTTATCTGATAAAGTTGGTACATATCTTTCTGCTAAATCATCATATCTAAGTATTTTATCAATCGCTGCTTTTTCTTCATTCGTTACCTCATCTTTATGTTCTTTTACATATCTTGCTGTTTGTTGAAACGGAATAGACAATACCTCTCTAATTGATGTATTAGGTATATTAAATAATGTCAAAGCGCTATTATATAAAAACATAAATATTAATACTGATAAAAGTAAAGCTGTTGTTTTTTTCCAATATTCCTTTTTTATAAAGATTGCAAAAGGAAGACTCATCAATATTAAAAATATACTATTATTTCTAAATAAAATAAGTAATATAGTAATTAAGAAAAGAATAAAATAATCTTTAAATTTATATTCGAATTTAATAAATTTGTATAGTTTTATA
>CAZSXH010000041.1:0-7693 GCA_964611015.1 uncultured Muribaculaceae bacterium | reverse complement strand
GGGGTAGAATAATGCAAATAGAAATTATAATAATTGCTGCGATTGTATTCTTTATCATGACTACTACAGGACAAATTAGTCTTAGTCAACTTATCAACGACAATCAAATGTTGTTTATGAAACTTAAAGAAAAAGACTGGGACTTTTATGTTAGAGCAAGATATGGTAATAATGCTAATGCAGATATCTTATTTAATAAAAGAATAAAGAATGCTCTAATAGTAATGGTATTAGTATTATTCTTTGTCATAAAGGATTTTAATTCTGTAAAACTATTAGTAATCTTTGTAGCAGGATATTTTGTATTCAAAATGCCTTACAATGATATTAAAAGCTTTTATAAAAGACATATGCATGAAATAGATGCTATGCTTCCTCATTATTTAAAGAATCTAGAAATTCTTATTCAACACTATACTGTTCCAGTTGCAATAGGTAAATCAATGAAAGAAGCTCCTGAAATATTTAAAGAAGGTCTTCAAGAAATGATTGACTCTATTAATGCTGGGGATGATACTATTGAACCTTATATGGCTTTTGCAAGAAAGTATCCAGTAAGAGATTCAATGCGTATGATGAGACTTTTATATCGTTTAAGTTTAGGACGCCAAGAAAGAAAGCAAGAACAAATCTTAACTTTCTCAAGATCTATTTCATCTTTACAACAAAAGGCAAGAGAAACTAGATATAAAAACCGTCTTGATAAGATGGAAGGAAAAACTATGAGCATGTTAGTAACAACTGGTATTGGCTTAATGGTACTACTAGTTCTAGCAGTTCTTCAATTAATGGATATTTAAAATATGTGGATATTAAATCTACATATTTTTTTGCTATAACCCAAATGGTTCCTAATTGTTGCCCCAGTGGGGCAATAATTGAAAAAAGTATAATTAATTAAGTTATAATGTCTACAAAATTTAACATTTTTTTTAGCCTTGCTATGATACTATAATGCCCATCAGGGAGGAAATTATGAATAACTATTATAAAGAAGTAGAGCACTTAGCTAAAAAGTTTGAAGTAAATAAAATAACTAGGAAATTACAAGATAATAGCGAACAACTAGAAACGTATTGGAATATAGGTAAGTTAATTGTTGAAGCTCAGGGTGGAGAAAAAAGAGCTAAGTATGGAAATGAACTGATAAAAGAGTGGTCAACTAAATTAACAAAGAAATATGGAAAAGGTTATAGTGAAAGAAATTTAAAAAGATTTCGCAAATTTTATTTTGATTTTTTAATTGGGCCACCAGTGGTGGCCCAATTGACGTGGTCTCATCTGCAAATTTTAAACCCAATTAAAGATATAAACAAAAGAAACTACTATATTAATATTTGCATTGAAAGAAGTCTTTCTAAAAGAGAATTGATAAATGAAATAAAAAATAATGCATATGAAAGATTATTAAATAAACCAGAAAAAATTGAGCTATTATTTGATAAGGTTAGTAAAAGTTATAACATAAAAGAACAAATAAGAAACCCAATTGTAATTAAGTTAGAAGACAATGAAAAAGTACTAAAAGAAAAAGATTTACAAGTATTAATACTTGCGAAGCTAAAGACCTTCTTTATGGAATTAGGTAGTGGCTATGCGTTCATTGGAAATGAATATAAAATTCATCATGGTAGTAAAGACTATTACATAGATATTTTGCTTTTTAATGTAGAAGTTAATGCTTATGTAGTTGTAGAACTAAAAACAAGAGAGTTAAGGTATGAAGATAAAGCGCAAATAAGCTTTTATATAAAACTATTAGATGAACACTTAAGAAGAGACTTTCATAATAAAACAATTGGTATTATTGTATCAAAAGAGCAAGATAAATACATTGTTAGCTTTGTAAGTGATACAAATGTAATTCCGATAACTTATAAATTAGAAGAAATAATCTGATATATTATTACCTAAATACTACTATTACATCTAGTTTACACTCATAATGAAAATAAATTGATATTTTATGTCAAATTAGTTATAATAAAAATAGATAATAAAGGAGGATTATATAAAATATGAAAGAAGCTACTGGAGAATTAAACATGACTGTTATCACTGTAGTTGCTATTGCAGGTGTTGCTGCACTATTTACAGTGTTTGTATGGCCAATGATCCAAAATACGATTAGATCAAGAACTATATGTACTTATGGAGCAGGTGTAGAAATTGGAACTGTGGGTGAAGATGGGTATGTAAAATGTAACCCATTAAGTGAAGATGGAAATAGTTACACATGTTCAGCTCAAGAAGGTGGAAAAGAATACACTAATATTACTTGCAAAGTTAATTAATAATAGAATCTAATTAGGAGGAAAATAAATGAAGGCTGCGATGGGAGAACTAAATATGACTGTTATTGTAGTTTTAGCAGTTGGCGTCTTGTCAGCCTTTTTTTTCTTGGTTATTTGGCCGATGATTAGTACTAATTTTGAACACACGGCCAATTGTAAAAAAGCAGTATGCAATTGTACTATAAGAGATGATGCTAATCAATGTAAGTGTGCGGCATCAAAAGAAGATTTAAATAATGAGAGTAATATTTATTATTGCCCTTTTGGAGGTTAGATAAATGAAGGAAGCAACAGGAATAACATGGATATTTCAAATTGTAATACTATTTATTTTACTATTTACTGCAATTATGGCTTTAACTATTAATAATTCCAATGCTTTTGGCGTAAAAGATGAAATAGTAAATGCTATAGAATATAGTAAAGGAAATTTCTTGGATGATGGTAATCTTATTGCCGATATATCCGATAAAATACAAGCTACATCTTATAGAACAACTGGTAAATGTAAAGATGGTTTTCAAGGATATGATCGTACAGGTAAAGCTGTAGAGTCAAATGAATCAGCAGCAGTTTGTATAAGAGCTGTAGAAGTAAATGAAGGTATAAACAATTATTTAACAGATAATTTATGTCCTGCAGAAAACAAATTATGTTTTGCAACAAATGATTTTTATAAAGGAGTTTATTATCAAGTTCAAGTATTTTATCAATTAGACTTACCAATAATAAATCAAGTTTATAACTTTAGTACGATGGGAGAAACAAAAGTAATATACGGTGAATAAAAAGAGGGATGAATTATGAGAGAAGTAACTGGATCAACATGGACATTTCAAATAATAATAATTTTCATTTTGATTTTTGCTTGCTTTTTGACTTTAGTTTTGAGTTATTCTAAAGCCTATAGAATTAAAAACAGACTACTTACAGTAGTAGAAAAATATGAAGGCTTTACTGATGACTCTACAGAAATAATTCATTCTTTTATGGTAAACCAAGGATATAAAACTAAATCATATTGTCCAGACGAATGGATTGGAGCAAGAGATATATATTCTGCTTCTCCAGAATATGGAGTAAATAATACAAATGATAACTATTATTGCTTTAAAGAAAACTATGATAGTGAAAGTAAAAAAATATATTATGATATAATGGTTTTTTATAGATTTAATCTTCCAGTAATTGGAGATGTAATGACATATCGCATTGAAGGACAAACAATGAGTTTCCTTGGCAGCGAAGATAGAATTGAGGGATAGTAATATGAATGTAATAATATCAAATAAATATCAATCGCTTTTAGCAAGCTTAGATATTGATGTAATTAAAAGTATTAATGGTGAATTTACAGTTGATGAGTTAATAGCACAATTCTCTAATTTTTATTATAACAAAATGATTATTGATATCACTGCAATTAAGGATTATCAAAATATTAGTGTTATGCAAAACTTATCAGTTAACTTTGAAATGAGTAAAGTTATTTTAGTGCTTGATGATTCAGAGTCAACGAACTCTCCGATATATATTTCTCAATTAGTATCAATGGGTATTTATAATTTTACAAATGATGTAAGTACTGTAAAATATTTAATTGATAATCCAAATACATATAAAGACGTTGCTAATTTCCATAATGTTTCTGGATTTAAAAAACCAGTATTAAATGAAAATGCAGTAGATAATTCTAAAGGAAAAATTGGTCAAAAAGTAATTGGCTTTAAAAATATTACTGATCATGCTGGAGCAACTACTTTAGTTTATTTATTAAAACAACATTTAGAAAAAAGCTATAAAGTAAAAGCTGTAGAAGTTGATAAAAATGATTTTATATATTTTAATGATAACTCATTAGAATCTACATCAAGTATTTCATTTACAGGATTTTTAAATAATAATAGTGGTTATGATGTTATACTTGTTGATATAAATGATGGAGACGTTGAACAATATTGTGGAGATATTGTATATTTGATGGAACCAGGATTAATTCAGCTTAATAAGCTAATTAGAAAAGATAACGAAATATTTGAGAAATTAAAAGATAAAAAGATAGTTCTTAATAGAAGTATTCTAGGGGATAGAGACGTAGAAGCTTTTGAAAAAGAAAGTGGAAGTAAAGTGTTTTATAATTTGCCATATTTAGATGATAAGTTAGATGACCAAGCTATTATAAAAAGCTTTTTAGTAGCTTTAGGATTTAGTCGTATTGAAGATGGCAATGGATCTGGAATATTTAATATATTTAAATAATTAAAGTAAGGGTGGTAAATATGGAATTTTGTAGTAGAACAGCAAGTATATGGGAACTAGTAGGTACAGCATTTTTAATTTTAAAAATAACTATACCTCTATTAATTATTATTTTGGCAAGTGTATCACTAGCTAAAGCAGCGATAAATGGTGATGATAAAGCAATTAAAGAAGGTGTAGTAAGTGTAATTAAACGTTTAATTGCAGGTGTAGTTATCTTCTTAATACCATCACTTATTAGAGTGGGATTCTTTGCGATATCTCATTTTAATGAAGATATGAGAAATGATGCTCAAAATTGTATCAATTGCCTAACAAATCCAAAAGGTAATTGTGATACATCAAAAAGTCAAAATAAAATCTTTAAATAGGTTTACACGTATTTATACAATAAAATTGACTTTATTAAATAATTAAGATAAAATAAAGATATAAAGGGAGGAGTGTAAATAATGTCAATGTGCTCTGGAGCAGCAGATGTATGGCAAGTAGTAGGACAATTTTTATTAGTATTTAAAATTGTTATCCCACTATTATTAATAATATTTGGAATGGTAGACTTAGGAAAGGCAGTAATTTCTAGTGATGATAAAGCTGTTTCTAAAGCTGCTAAATCATTATTAATGCGTGTTATTGCTGGTGTATGTATATTCTTTGTACCATCTATAGTTGGTCTAATATTCGGAATGGTTGGAGACTTCTCTGATGTTAAATCTGAATATGATATATGTGCAGCATGTATAAGCCACCCAAATGGTAAAACTTGTACTGACCATCAACCAAACAGATAAAAAGCAGATTAAAAAATCTGTTTTTTTTATGCTTGAAATTAGAAAATAAAAAAGCCAGATTTTCATCTGACTTTTATTATCCCTTTTTATTCAGCTTCTTGGAAATAACCTGTGTATTCCCATCCAGCTAAGTTTTTATCTTTGCTCCATGTATATTCATATGTTCTATGAACCCACATAGTTTTTGATCTATTATTCATTTGTGTTGTATTAACATGTGCTGCCCAGTTATCTTGAGTATCTGTTACACAATCATCTTTGTAAGCTACTTTAACAGTAAATTTTAATGGTACAAAGTATACATTTCCAACTTTGTAATCATAGTAAGGAGTAACTCCATATTTATTTTTAAAATTAATTGTAACTGTTGTTCTATAAGCATCTAGATAACTAGAGTAATTTATTTGTCCTACACTAAATGTGAAGTTTGAACTCTTAAGTGATGATGCTCTAAAATCGCTAGCATTATTAAAGTACACATTATATTTACCAGTATTACCAGTCATATATAAGTCTTTATCTCTTTGATTCATATAAGCTCTATAATCAGTAAGTGATGAAGAGTTAAGATATGATTTGCTTTCTAGTTTAACGTAAGCAACATTATATGGATTTATATCAGTTAATTGTAATTCGTAATCATATGTTGAATTATTTGTTGTATAGTCTGTTATATATCCAGTTGTATAATAAGTTTTAGTATTTATTCTACAGTAATCTGCAATTCCTACTTTTTCTTGTTTGTTTTCTACATTACTTCCATATCCATAACCAGCTATCCAAGGAGAATATTTAACTAACTTATAATAAGTTACTTTTCCAGTAGTTACTGGTTTATCTGGTTCAGATGGTTTACTGTTGTTATTATTTTTATCAGTAATAATAGTACCATTTAATTTTACTGTAACAGTAGTTTTAGTAGTTACTGTTTTAGTAGTAGTTGTTGTACTTGGCTTTTTAGTAGTAGTTGTACTAGTATTTTTGTTAGATGTAGAACTACTATTATTTGTAGTTGTGTTTGTACTACTATTAGTTTGATTATTATTAGTAGTATTTGTAGAGTTATTTACTTCAGATTTTTCAATTGTAGTAACAATGAAGTCTGATTTGTCTCCACAAGTTAAACTAACTTTTAAAGCATAATTTCCATCAGCAGTTTTTGTTGCTTGAACATAACTTGAATTTGTATCACAAGTCTTACCATCGTTAGTAAAATCGATTAATGACTTTTGATTAATCATTTGAGCTAATGTAAGCTTTTCTGTTCCTCCAACTTTTTCTGGCAATTTAGAAGCTGTAAAATATTCAAATGCAGCAGTCTTCATTGCAGTGATGTTAGTAATATATTCAGTATTACTATTTGCTAGTGTATTATTCTTAGTTGTCTTATTACCAGTAATACGAATAAAAATCCAACCAGCGATAAACACTATAGCAGCAAGAATCACAAGTTTAATAAGTAGTGATCCCCAGTTTAAACTTAAACGTTTGTTTCCTTCTTCGTACATATTAAGTACCCCCTTTGCTAATGGAAATCTTTTTCCCTTTAAGTTGCCAATATTCTATCATATTATCGTTTTTTTGTCAAATATAAGTAAATATATTATTTTTGATTTTACAAGCAAAAATGTCAAAAACGATTTTAATATTGATAAAAACATTTGTTTGTGGTAAATTATAATTGTATTATTTTTAATAATTGTGTTAAAATACTAAAGAAAAACGAGGTGTCTTATGGCAAATATGGATAAAATAATAATAAAAGGTGCGCGTGAGAATAATCTAAAGAACATCGATATAGAAATCCCTAAAAATAAATTAGTAGTTATGACTGGTGTTTCAGGGTCTGGTAAGAGTAGTTTAGCTTTTGATACGATTTATGCCGAAGGTCAAAGAAGATATGTTGAAAGCTTATCGGCTTATGCTCGTCAGTTTATCGGAGTAAACGACAAACCAGATGTTGATTCAATCGAAGGATTAAGTCCATCAATATCGATAGATCAAAAGTCAACCAATAAAAATCCTAGATCAACTGTAGGAACCATCACTGAAATATATGATTATTTACGTCTTTTATTCGCTCGAATTGGAAAGCCTTATTGTCCTCATCATCACGTTCCTATTGAATCTCAAAGTATAGAAGAAATGACTGATAAAGTAATGGAATATAAGGATAAAACTATTACTATTTTGGCACCTATAGTTTATGGGGAAAAGGGGACTCATAAAGACTTATTTGATGAACTACGTAAAGAAGGATATTCTAAAGTACGTGTTAATGGTAAGATAATGAGTCTTAATGAAGAAATTACTTTAGAAAAAAATATTAAAGATAATATTGATATAGTA
>CAZSXH010000040.1:0-7727 GCA_964611015.1 uncultured Muribaculaceae bacterium | reverse complement strand
GCATTAATCATTGTTAATGATGATAATTTATCTCTAGCAATTGGTAAAAAGGGAAGCAACATTAAGCTTGCTAGTAGACTTACAAAATATCATTTAGAAATTAAAACAATGGAAGAAATAAATAAAGCAGGTAACAAATAGTTACTAAAGGAGGGATAAAATGAAAAAAATTCCAATGCGTAGTTGTGTTATTACAAAAGAAAAACTACCTAAAAAAGAATTGATTAGAATTGTTAGAACTCCAGAAGGAAATGTAATAGTTGATGAATCAGGTAAAGCAAACGGAAGAGGAACTTACCTAAAACGAGATATTGAAGTTATCAATAAGTGTGAAAAAACTAAAGCATTAAATAAAATTTTAGAAATAGAAATTCCCGAAAGTGTATTTGCAGAATTAAAAGATTTAATAAAATAAAGAAAGGAAAGTGATAATATGAAGGTAAAAGATTATGCAAGTGATGTAAATTTATCTGTAGCAGAAATTTTAAAGAAGTGTCATGAACTAGAAATAAATGTTAAATCAGGTGATGACTTACTTAATGATGATGATATTATAATGTTAGATAATACCATTAATCTAATTAGTACTGATGATGAAATAACATTTGAAGAAGAAGATGATATTGATGCAACTGTTGATGAAATAATGACATCTAGCACAATAGATAAGAAAATGAAAGAAAGTGTTAGTAAGCAAAAACTAAAGAAAAAAGATTCAAGCAACAATAAAAATGAATTTAACATGTTAAAAAAAGCAATGTATAAAAATAAGAACAAACTAATGAAAAATGAATCTGATGAAAATATAGTTTTATATAAAAATGATATGACAGTTGGAGAATTTGCAGGTATTTTAAATATTAGTGGCACAGATATTATCAAAAAATTAATGGAAAGTGGTCTAATGCTTAATTTGAATCAAACTATTGATTTTGAAAATGCCGAAATTATAGCGCTAGACTATGGAAAAACTTTAAAAAGAGAAGAAACTCAAGATGTTTCAAATTTTGAAGCTTATGAAATAATTGATAAAGAAGAAGATTTAGTAAAAAGACCTGCCATTGTAACTATTATGGGACATGTTGATCATGGAAAAACAACTTTACTTGATTACATTAGAAATTCCCATGTAGTTGAAGGTGAATTTGGTGGTATTACTCAACATATTGGGGCTTATCAAACTAAATATAATGATGAACTTATAACATTTATTGATACTCCAGGACATGCAGCATTTACAGAAATGCGTGCTCGTGGTGCTAGTGTAACAGACATAGTAATTATAATTGTTGCTGCTGATGATGGTGTTAAACCTCAAACTAAAGAAGCAGTAGATCACGCTTTAAGTGCCAAAGTACCAATTATTGTTGCTGTAAATAAAATTGATAAACCAGATGCCAATATTGATCGTGTTTTAACGGAAATGGCTGAAATTGGTATTACTCCAGAAGCTTGGGGTGGAGATATTCCTTTTATAAATATTTCTGCTCATACTGGTGAAGGAATTGATTTATTATTAGAAACAATTTTAACTATTGCGGAAGTAAATGAGCTTAAAGCTAATCCAAATCGTTATGCATTAGGTGCTGTAATAGAATCAAGAATGGATAAAAATGTTGGAGGAGTAGGATCATTTTTAATTCAAAATGGTACTCTTCGTATAGGAGATCCTATCGTTGTAGGAACAAGTTATGCTAAAGTACGTACTATGAAAAATGATCGCGGTGAATCAATTGTTGAAGCAGGACCTTCAACTCCAGTAGAAATTACTGGTTTAACTGAAAATCCATCTGCTGGTGATAAATTTATGGCTTTTGAAACTGAAAGTGAAGCTAAAGTTATCGCTTCAAAACGTGCAGATGCAGCAAAAGCTAGTGCCAATACTAATAAGAAAGTATCGCTTGATGATTTATTTGCATCTATTGATGCAGGAAACAAAGAAATCAATGTGGTTTTAAAAGCTGATGTTCGTGGAAGTGAAGAAGCAGTAAGAAATGCTTTAGAAAAAATTAAAGAAAAAGATGTATCAGTTAAAGTAATACGTTCTGGTATTGGAGCTATAACTGAATCAGATGTTGTCTTAGCAAGTGCTTCTAATGCAATTATTATTGGATTTAATGTTGTTGCAAGCAATAACACTAAAGAAATTGCTAAAGATAATAATATTGAAATAAGACTTTATACAATTATTTATAAATTAGTAGAAGATATGGAAGCAGCTATTAATGGGTTACTTGATCCAGAATATGAAGAAAAAGTAATTGGAACTGCAGAAATCAGAAGAATATTTAAATTCTCTAAGATTGGAAATATTGCAGGTTCTTATGTTACTGATGGTATTATTAAAAATAATGCTTTAGCAAGAGTTATTCGTGATGGCGTAGTTATTGCTAGTGATGAAAAAATTGCTAGTTTACAAAGAGAAAAAGATCAAGCTAAAGAAGTTAAAAAAGGATTTGAATGTGGTATTACTTTAGAAAAGTTTAATGACTTTAAAGAAGGAGATATCATTGAAGCTTATGAAATGATTGAGGTTAAACATGCCTAAGTTTAAAATTGCACGTATTGGTAGTGACATTCAAAGATATTTAAGTGATATTATCATGAATGAATCTAATGATGATTTACTTAAGTCTGTCACTATTACGGCATGTGAAGTAACAAACGATTTATCTTATTGTAAAGTTTATTTTACTTCACTTTTAGAAATGGATAAAAAATCCTTAGAAAAAGAACTTAATGAAGCAGGACGTTATCTTCGTGGTAAATTAAGTGAAAAATTAGAAATTAGACATACGCCAGAACTAAGATTTATCTTTGATGAATCAATTGAATATGGAGAAAAGATTGAAAAAATATTAGGTAATTTAGATTAGGGGGAATATTATGATAACAATCGAAGAGAGAATACCAAAGGCTATTGAGAGAGTAGCTATCGAAGAGTATTATCGTTTATTTTGTAGCATTTATGGAGCAAAGTTATTTACTAAATTTGAAAATCAAAAATTTACAACTGATGTTTCAAAGTTAGAAGCAAAGGATTGGGATAATAATAACTTAATGCTTGCTATAGGAGCTGTAGTAAAAAATGATGATAATGTCTTTTATGCTATTCAAAAAGATGCAGAAGGTGTACCAGTTGCGATAGGAAGATTTAGATTAAATAATGATGGAACTACTACAGTTTTTGATATAATTGGATTAAACTATCCAACTAATAATGAAAGAGAAGAAAGTATTGCTGGTATTTTAAGTGCAATTGAAGATTTTGTTAATATGCTAGATGATAGAAAAGAACTTTTCTATGAAGTATCAAAGTTAGATGTGGATACTTTGGTTTATGCTATAAGTCTTGGATGGGGATTTTCAGAAGAAAATATTGGAGAAGATCGCTATCAAAGAACATATCTACTTATAAAAAAAGAAAGAACAAGAGAAGATGGAAAATTTCCTCGTTGTCGTAGACAAACCACAGAATCTAACTAGTCGTGATGTTGTTAATAAACTAAATCACATCTTTAATACGAAAAAGATTGGGCATACTGGAACTCTTGATCCATTAGCTACAGGTGTTTTAGTTTGTTTAGTTGGTAAATATACAAAGCTTGTAGACTTAATAACAAGTTTTGATAAAGAATATGAAGCAGAAATAAAATTAGGGATAAGAACTGATACTGGTGATATTACAGGTAATATTTTGGAAGAAAAAAAGTGGAGTATAAACGAAAATGACATTAAAGAAGTTTTTGAAGAGTTTCCCAAAAGTTATGAACAAACTGTTCCAAAATATTCTGCAGTAAAGATTAATGGTAAAAAACTTTACGAATATGCAAGAGAAGATATTGAAATTACTCTTCCAAAAAGAATGGTCAATATTTATAATCTAGAATTAATTTCTTTTGAAAATGATATAGTTAAATTTAAAACTAGAGTAAGTAAAGGTACTTATATTCGTTCTTTAATTGAAGATCTTTGTAATCAATTAAATGTAATTGGAACTATGGCTAATTTAAAGCGAACTAAACAAGGAAACTTTAGTTTAGAAGATTCTTATACATTAGAACAAATTGAAAATGATGATTTTAAGAAAAGAAATATTAAAGATTTTTTAGATATTCCAGTTATAAGTATAGCTGAAGAAGACTATAAAACAATAATAAATGGGGGAAAGGTTTTAAATAAATGGCAAATTGAAAACTTAGTATTGTTTATATATAATAATGAAGACATTGCTATTTATGAAAACAAAGAAGGATTATTAAAACCATATATCATGTTGTAAGTAATAAGAAAGACTTTATCAATAAGATAAAGTTTTTTTATGTAGTTATAATTTGCATTTATAATCTTTATATTATATAATTTTAAATAGAAATGGATATGGTAATATGAAGAATAAAAATGTTGTATTTATGGGAACTCCTGATTTTGCTGTACCAGTTTTAGAGATGTTAATTGAAGAGACGAATGTTGTAATGGTAGTAACACAACCGGATAAAGAAGTTGGCAGAAAAAAAGAATTAGTTTTTAGTCCTATAAAGAATGTAGCTATAAAAAACAATATTAAAGTATTTCAACCAAATCGAATAAGAAAAGACTATGAAGAATTAAAAAGTTTTGATATTGATTTAATTGTTACGTGTGCATATGGTCAAATAATACCAAAGGAAGTTTTGGATATGCCAAAATATGGTGCAATTAATGTTCATGCATCAATTCTTCCAAAGTATCGTGGATCTGCTCCAATACAATGGTCACTTTTTAATGGAGATAGTAAAACTGGTGTTACAATTATGTATATGGATGAAGGAATGGACACTGGAGATATCATTGAAATTAAAGAAATAAATATAGAAGATAAAGATAATGTTGGTACCCTTCATGATAAGTTGTCTGTAGTAGGAAAAGATTTATTAAAAGAAACACTACCTAAAATATTTGAAGGAACTAATAATAGAATTAAGCAAGGGGATAATTTTTCTTTGGCACCGATGGTTAAAAGAGAAGATGAAAGATTAGATTTTTCCAAAAATGGTAAAGAAATTATTAATCGTATAAGAGGGTTAAACCCATGGCCTTTAGCAAATATAATTATTAATAACTTAGAAGTAAAAATATTAGAAGCAGAATTTGTAGAAACAAAAGTAAATTCTATTGGAGTTATTGAAAAATTAGATAAAAAGAGTTTGGGTATAACTTGTAATGATGGAATTATTTATTTGAAAACAATAAAGCCAAGTGGTAAAAAGGTAATGGAAATTGAAAGCTTTATAAATGGTATAGATAAAGATAAATATATGAAAATGGTGATAAATAATGAAGAAAAATGATATTAGCCAAAATGATCAAGGTAAAGCAGCAATAAAATTTGGATTATGGATGATCTTTATCGTTGTTTTAATTATCGTTGGAGTATTCAATAATAAAGATATCAAACTAAATGAGCAAAATCCAGAAGAATCTAAAGAAGAAGAAAAAGAAGTTTTTGAATTTAAAAACTATGATACAATGCAAGCAGAGTTATTAAATGGTAATTATAATTATACTTATAGATTAAATATTAAAGAGGAAAACTATATTTTTAGTGGAACGAAATGTAACAATAGAATAACTGGTTATAAAGAAAGCAAAGATGGAGTTACTAAGTACGTAATTGAAGGGGATAAAACATATAAAAATGTTTTAGGTAATCTGGAAGAAACAAATGAATTATATGAAGGAATTGATAGTAGTTTTTTGAATCTAAATACACTATTTGATAATTTAAAAGAGTATCTTTATAATGTGGATAAAAACGATAATAAAAGAACAATAACTTATAATAAAGAAGGTTATGGAGTAATAGTAAAAACTGATTTGGAAAATATTACATCTATAGAGATAAAACTAGAAAATGATACTTATAATTTAGAATTTACAAAAAATGAAAAATGTGATAGTATAAATCTTACAGAAAACTAGGGGGAGTTTTTATGATTAAGAAAATAGGTAAGAAAAAGTTTAATTTTTTATTAACCAATTTTTTTACATTTATTCGTATGATAGGGGTTGTTGCCCTTATTCCGGTTTTTAAGGTTTTTGGCGGTTTTACTACTGCAGTAGTATCAGGAGCTTGTTTTTTGACGGATGCAATAGATGGTAAATTATCTCGTTTTTTAGAGAGTTCAACTTTTTTTGGTAGTTTATTTGATGGAGTATCCGACAAGGCATTTTTAATTGTAAGTATGATGTTACTTATGAGTATAACTCCAATAGCAATAATACCAATTATTTTGGAACTTGCAATTGCTGGTGTTCAAAGTATTAAATATCATAGTAATATGAATGTTAAATCTAATTTTATTGGAAAAGCTAAAACATGTGTTGCAGGAGTACTCGTTTCGTTATCTTATATTTTAGTTGATACGAAATGGCTTACAAACCATCTTGGAGCTTATTTAGCAACTAAAATAGCTGAGATGGACCATATAAAATTATTTGGTACGGTATTAGCACCAGTTGTACTAAGTGAACTTGTTACCTTAGGAAGCTATATTAAAGAGTATTGTGATGAGAAAAAAGAACTAACTCCTGAGATGATTGAAGCAAAAAAGGCAGAACAAGAAAGAATTGAAGCAGAAATGCAAGATGTTGAATTCAAAGACTTAATATTTGAACATGAATACTATGAAAGATATAAAGATTGTGGTAATTTAAGATTAATTAGAAGCTTAACTAAAAAGAAATAATAATTTATTAATAAAGGGTGATAATAATGGATAAATATTTAACTGAAATTGAAAAATTAATGGAAACATACAATGGATTAGATAGAAAAATAGAAGAAGCTAACCAACAATTCCAAGAACAATCAGATTGTATGAAAAAATTGGAAGCAGAAGAGAGTGAAACAAAAGGTGAGTTAACTAGACTTGGAGAAGTAAAAAAACATAAAGGTTTAGGTATGATCAAAGCCATCTTTAAAGAAACTATAAGCCCTGCGAAAGAAATGTTATTTGCTTTAAAAAACTTTGGAAATGGAATTGGAAAAGCTTTGGCTGTATTTTTTGTGGTAGCTTGTGAAGGCTCTCTTATTTTGGCAGGAGATGCTTGGATAATGCCTATATGTTTTGTTATAGCTTTATCCTTAACATGTGGCTTATTTGGAGTAGCAGAAGCTTATAAAATTTTAAAAGAAAAGTATCGTTATAAAGATACAGATATAGATTATGAAATAGATGAATGTGAAAGAAAGTTAAGAGAAATATTAACTAAAAAAGATGATTGTAAATCAGCAATTCATGAAATATTTTCAGAAAGACTTACTTTATGTACAAAAATAGCAGGAGTATCTAATGAAATTGGTGCTATGAGACAAGAACGTGAAAATGTAATAAATAGTGCTGTTGTTGAAGAAGTTATTAATGAAGAATTTGATAAAGCAAGGTCTAGAACAAGACAGAATTAAGAATAAGGTCTTATGAACAATAAGGCTTTTCTTTTGGAATAATTTTACATATTTTAGCTATAGTGTTATAATAATCTTATGAAAAATATATTTGGAATTACAAAAGAAATGTTAGAAGAATATTTTATTCAAATGGGTGAAAAGAAATTTAAAGCTACTCAAGTTTTTGAATGGCTATATATCCATAAATGTTGGGACATCGATTTGTTTAGTAATATAAAAAAAGATGTAATAACTAAAATGAAAGAAGATTTTTCTTTTGATTTTATATTCAATTCTT
>CAZSXH010000039.1:0-7781 GCA_964611015.1 uncultured Muribaculaceae bacterium | reverse complement strand
ATGTTACAAACTTTTATTGATTTTTTATAATCATAAAAAGTATCTTTTTCTATATTTTCTATCATATAAGATATATAGTTTTTCCAATCTCCTAAAGTATTCTTATCTTCTACCGAAAAATAAACTCTGCAAAAGTCTTTTAAACTAATAATGTTATTTTTAGAATATACACTTTTTAAAAGTTTGTGATAATTTCTAGTACCAGAGGTGTTTAGATCTAAATAATATCTATTATTAATATCTAATTCACCTATGGTTCTTTCAAATATTTCTTTTTGAATGCTTCTTAAATTAGCATTAAGAGATAATAAATCGCTCGGAGAAATCTTTCTTTGAGAATTTGTATATTCTGATATTTTTTGTTTTACTATGTCATCACTTTCATTTTTTATAATTATTAACAAATTAACATCTTCAATATTTGGATATTCTTCTACTAAATTCCAAATAGTTTGTTGTCCATTACTAATAATTGGATTTGTAATAACGAAAGCATTTGTTTCTTCTAAATATTTTATTTTTCCTGTTATAGTTACCCCATTATTATATTTAACAAAGTTTTCTGGCTCATTGTTAATAGTATTCTTGATTTTCACATTACTTCCAAGGCAACCTCTAACATTATCATAATAAAATTTATATAAGTTTTCTATCTTTCCATTAATACCATCACAGCTTAATAATGACTCTATAAACTTTTTAGAATTTCCTATATAAACATATATCTCATCACTTAAAAAAGCAATGTTATCTCCAGGAGCATCAAGGGATAGAGTTATGTTATTTTCACGGCACATTAAAATGTTTTCAAAGTACTTAGCAAATATAACACCTGGTTCAATATTAGTTACCTTTCTTGACCTTATATTATTTGATATTACCACAAAACTGCTTTTCTTATTGCTTCTTATTTCTTCTTCATGTGATTCACAAAAAGACATAAAATCTTCTGCTTTTGCTGGTTCTTGTAGTTTTTCCTTTTTAACATATCTTACATAATTATCAATCATAGTATCAATATCAGAAGCATCTTCTAAAGTATCCATTTTTACTTGATAAATATAATTAGTATCACCTTTCCAATATATTGCATCTATTTTGCCATCCAAATTTCCTTTAACTATGAAATTATTGTAAACATAGTCGTAATCCAAATTATACAAAACTGCTATTGCAAAAATTTCAAAAGCATGACCATAACCATCACCAGATTCTTGAATAGGAAAGTTTTTTCTAATAAAGTTTAACTCATTTATTATAACTTTTGCTTTTTCTTCACCAAGCTCGTAACGTAGTTTAACTCTGTTTTCAATATCTTTGCTTTTTTCTTCTACACCTGATGTAACAGCTCTTGTTGAAACTCTTATTGTTTTCCAATTATCATCAGTATATAGAAATTTATGATCTTTATATCTAATAATCTTTGTTTTCATATACTACACAACCTTTTTCATATTATACTTTCAAAAATATAAAAAGACAAGCTTTTATGCTTGTCTAATTATGTTTTGTATTACAATTCAAATTGTGAGTTATAAAGTTCGGCGTAGAAGCCTTTTTTGTTCATTAATTCTTCATGATTTCCTTGTTCAATTATATTACCATCTTTCATAACAAGGATTAAATCAGCATTTTTTATTGTTGATAATCTGTGAGCAATAATAAATGATGTTTTACCTTCAGTTAGCTTATCCATTGCTTTTTGAACTAATTCTTCAGTTCTAGTATCAACGTTACTTGTAGCTTCATCTAAAATTAAGAATGGTGAATCTTCAATCATCCCACGAGCTATAGTAAGTAATTGCCTTTGACCTGCAGAAACAGAGTCATTATCAGAAAACTCAGTATTATATCCATTAGGAAGAGTTTTAATAAAGTGATCTAAGCCAACTGTCTTACATACTCTTTTTACATCTTCATCACTTACATCTTCACGGTTATAAATAATATTTTCTTTTACAGTTCCTTCAAATAACCATGTATCTTGTAATACCATGGTAAATAACTTGTGAATATTTTCTCTTGCTAACTCTTTTGTAGAAATACCATCTATTTTTATATCTCCATTTGATATATCATAAAATTTCATTAAAAGATTAACCATTGTAGTTTTTCCTGCTCCAGTTGGACCTACAATTGCTACTTTTTGACCTGACATAGCTTTAGCACTAAAGTTATGAATTGTTGGAGTATCATTACCATCATAAGTAAATTCAACATTTTCAAATTCAATCATACCTTTGACATCTTCTTTATTTAAAACCTTGGTAAACTCACTTTCATCAGCCATTTCTTTTTCATCAACAAATTCAAATACTCTTTCTGATGCTGCAGCAACTGATTGCAAACTATTTAGTGATTGAGCAATTTGTGATAAAGGAGAAGTAAATAATCTAACATAAGTAATAAACGCTACAATTACCCCAAAGCTAATATGACCATTCATAGCAAGAAGTGCACCAACAATACAAACTGCCACATAACCAAAGTTTCCGATAAATCCCATCATCGGTTGCATTAAGCCCCCAAGAAAATGACTTTTCCAGCTAGCTTCATATAAGCTATTATTGAGTTCATTAAATTTATTATTTGCACTTTTTTTACCATTATAAGTTTTAACAACATTTAATCCTGAATATATTTCTTCAATGTGCCCATTTAGCTCTCCAAGTTTTGCTTGTCTTGCAATAAAATGTTTTTGAGACTTACCTAAAACTATAAACATAAACATAAATCCAAACATACTTGCACCCATAGCAGTTAAAGCCATAACCCAATTGGTTGTAAACATCATAATGATGGTTCCCAAAAATAAAGTAATAGCACTAACTAAAGTTGCAAGAGATTGATTCATTGATTGAGCAATAGTATCAACATCATTAGTTACTCTTGATAAAGTATCTCCGATAGCATGCTTATCAAAATATTTAAGTGGTAGTTTATTAATCTTACTTGAAATACTACTTCTTAACTTACGAGCAAAATTATTGGAAACACTTGTCATTGCAATTGATTCAATATAAGTAAATAACGCACTTAATAGGTATAAACTTACAAGAAAAATTACTATTTTTTTAATACCAGAAATATCCATAAAAGGTTCTACTAACTGTTGAATACTTTCAGGCATTTCATCAATCTTACCATAAAGTGCTGTTACATCATCGGTTTTATCGATAGAACTAGCTACTTTTAAAAACTCTACTTGATCTTTAGGACTAACAACAACTCCATCAATTTCAAACTCTTGAAATAAAGCATTGATCATTTCATCAGAAATTTGAACATTTTGGTTTGTTGCACCCGTACTTTCCATCGGTAAGTTTTTTGTTATATTTTCAGTAATTTTTTGTAAATTATCTTGATTAATTACAAGTCCATCTGAAATTGTATCCGTTAAGTCAGATAATATATTTGGTGTAAAAATAGTAAGAATTGATCCTGCAGCTGCTAAAATTAAAGATACAATTATTAACTTTTTAAAATTTCCTAATTCTTTTAACAATCTTTTTATTGCTGACTTAAAATCTTTTGCTTTTTCTAAAGCATTCTTATTTGGTCTAGGCATTGTTCAATTCCTCCTCTGATAGTTGTGATAAGGCAATTTGTTGATATACCTCACAAGTTTTTTACTATACTTTATGAGTACCAACACCAACGCATTCTCCATTATCTAAAACGATGATTTTATCTGCATTCATTATTGTTCCTATTCTTTGAGCAACAATTAAATTAGTAGCATCTTTTGTATGCTTTTTTAACTCTTGTCTTAATGTAGCATCAGTTTTATAATCAAGCGCAGAGAAAGAATCATCAAAAATATATATTTCCGGATCTCTAGCAATTGCACGAGCAATAGCAACTCTTTGCTTTTGACCACCAGAAATATTTGTTCCTCCTCTTGCTACATGTGAATCATACTTATCATCCATGTTCATAATAAATTCTTCAGCTTGAGCAACTTTTGCAGCAGACTCTATAGTTTCATCAGTTTTTTCTTTACCATTTTCACCATAAGCTATATTTGTCTTAATAGTTCCATCAAATATAACTGCTTTTTGTGGTACATAACCAATCTTTTCATATAAATGATCAAAGTCATACTCTTTAACATTAATTCCATCAACTAATATTTCACCATCAGTTACATCATAAAACCTTACAATTAAGTTAATAAGTGTTGATTTACCTGATCCAGTTGAGCCAATAAAGGCAACAGTTTCACCCTTATTTGCTTTAAATGATATGTTTTTAAGTAAGTATTCTTCAGCATCAGGATATTTAAATGAAACATTTTTAAATTCAACTGTTCCAACTTCTTTATTATCAGCCTTAGTTATTTTTCCGTTTTTTACACTTATATCAGTATCTAGTACTTCATTTATTCTGCCTGCAGAAACTTAAGCTCTTGGAAGCATCATAAAAATAAATGCTAGCATTAAAAATGCCATAATAACTTGCATTCCATAACTTGAAAATACTACCATGTCTCCGAATAAACCTATTTTATCTGCAAACATAGCATTTTTAATTAAGTATGCTCCTATAAAGTAAATAGAAAGAGTAAGCATATACATAACTAAATACATAATCGGAGAAAGTATTGCTAGAGTTTTTTGATTCTTAAGTTGCAAGTTAGTTAAATTGTTATTTGCATCTTCGAATTTTTCTTGTTGATACTCTTCAGCATTAAATGCTCTTACTACTCTAATACCAGTTAAGTTTTCTCTAGTAACGCTATTTACTTTATCTATTAATTTTTGCACTATTTTAAATCTAGGAAGTACAATCATCATAAGCATTCCTACAACTGATAGTAAAACGACTACAGCAACAGCTGTTACCGCACTCCATTCCCAACTTTTATTTAATATTTTTGTAATTGCCCATATGGCAGTAATTGGTGCTTTAAATAAAAGTTGTGTTCCCATTCCTAAAAACATTTCTGTTTGAGTAACATCATTAGTAGTTCTAGTAATTAAACTACTAGTTGAAAACTCTTTTATTTCGTTCATAGAAAGATCTTCAATTTTATTAAACAATCTTTTTCTTGTTATTTGAGAGTATCTAGAAGATATTCTTGCTGTTAAAAAACCAACAATTATTGCTCCAAGCATACTTCCAAAAGCACATAAAAGCATATATCCACCATTTATTAATATATCCTTCATTTTACTTCCTTCAGTTTGAACAAGGATAGTTATTTGAGACATATAATCTGGCATTTTTAATTCTAACCATACTTGACCAGCAATTAATATGACACTAATAGCCATTAATATCCAGTCTTTTTTACTTAAAGATTTAAATAATTTAATCATACATTTTTCCTTTCTTTATTATTATAATTTATTATGTTTTTTTGCATTTTATCTATCGTATTTAAAAAAGCATTTAATTCTTCTTCACTAATTCCACATTCAACAGCCTTTTCTAGTTCTAAAAACTTAGCTTTATTTTCATCAAAGATTTTTTTTGCTTCATCGGTAAAGATTATTTGCTTAATACGAGCATCATTTTTACTGGTAACCCTTTTAATTAGCCCATGCCTTTCCATTGTATGCAAAACACCTGAAACTGTTGCTCTTCTTAAGTGTAAAACGTTTTCTAAATCATTTTGATAAATATCTTCATCTTTATGTTCTAAAAAATAATCCATAAGTTGCATTTGTGTCGGTGTTGGTGCTTGGCGCAAAACTTTATTTTTTGATTTTATACTATTTATAAATTCTCTACCAATCATCTTTTCTAACACACTTATTTGATATAAAACCTTCTTTTCTTTCATAATGTCACCTTTACCCATAATACGATATTAAAAATATATTGTCAAGTGCCTTACAAATTATAATTTTAAAACATTGACAAAATTGCAAAAAACTGTATAATATTACTCACCAAAAGGGGGGCTTAGATGGCAAATTATTGTGGTGAATGTGCTCATTTACAAATAAACGGTGGTACTTGTTTCGGAGAATATTACTGCGAAACAAAATGTAAGTATATGAAAGATAACGCGCCTGCTTGTGGTTCATTTATTAAAAGACCAGATGGCGGTTATCAAAGAGCTGGTTGTTATATAACAACTATGGCTTGTAAAATTTTAGGACTTGAAGATGATTGTGAAGTTCTTACATCACTTAGAAGACTTCGCGAAGAATATTTAAAAAGTTTTGAAGATGGCATAAGAATATTACAAGAATATGATCAAATTGGACCAATTATTAGCTTATTAATTCAAAATGAAAGCAAAGAATTTGTAGAAGTTCTATTTGAAAAGTTTTTAATCCCTTGTAAAGAATACGTTGTTGCCAAACTATATCCAGAAGCAACACTTATTTATCAAAATATGTTTATGGAACTTAAATGTCGTTATGGTCTTTCATCAGGAATGGTAGATTTCAAAAAAGCTACACCACTTGAGATACTTGGAAAAGGCAGAATTAGAGTAAAAGAAAACGAATGTTAATTCATTCGTTTTTTTCTTTAACTATGTTGTTTTCTTGCTTGACCCCAAAGTAACATTTACTTCTGTTTCTTTACCATTACGATAAACACCTAATTTAACTTTATCACCAACTTTATATTGGTATAAATAATATTTTAAATAGGCCATACTTGGAACTTTTTCTCCATTAAATGAAACTATAATATCATTTACCTTTAATCCTGCTTTTTCAGCTGATGAATTATTTTCTATTTCAGTAATGATTACACCTTCACTTATACCCGAATTTTTAATAAGTTCGTAGAATCTATAATATCCTTGATAAGAACTAAATGCTGATGTTATATCAATATATCCTATTCCTAAATATGGATAAGTTATTTTTTCACCTTTTATTATAGAATTTGCAGTTTCTAATGCATCTTCAATTGGAATAGCAAATCCCATTCCTTCTACACCATCACTAACAAGTTTTAATGAAGTTATTCCTATTACTTCACCATTAGAATTACATAAAGGTCCTCCACTATTTCCTGAATTTATGGCAGCATCTGTTTGTAATACTTTCATTACATAATCATCTACTTCAACCATACGTTCCTTACCAGATACTATACCTCTAGTTACTGTCCATGAATAAGTACTACCAAGAGGTGCACCAACCGCAAATGAAGTGTCTCCAACTCTAGAGTCTTCACTCTTCCCAATTTCGGCAATAGCTAATTCTTTTTTGCTATCTATTGTTAAAACTGCAATATCAGCATACTGATTAGAACCAATAATATTTGTTTCTACTATTTCACCATCAGTAAAAGTAACATTTACTTTGTTTCCTTTTTCTATAACATGATGATTAGTTAAAATATAATACTTATTATTATCTTTTTTGAAAACAAAACCAGTACCAGAACCTATATAAGTATTATCTTTATATGTTGTAACAACTACAACTGCATCATATATTTTTTCAACAGCATCTCTTATACCAGTATCAGTAACTGTAACATCTTTTTCTAACTTAGTGACATTTTCTGTAACTATTATTGGAAATGCACGTGTAATTAAATACATAGCAGCACAACCCATAAAGAAAATAACAATATAGCAAATTACTCTTAATCCGTTTTTACTTTGATTATTCATTTTTCCATCCTCACAATTTCTTTATAATTATTGGGAAATCCCATTTCATGTAATACTTTTTCAATTTCTATAACGTTTAACTTTCCTGCTAGATGATCTATTTCATAACTTAATTCATTTATTAATAAATTGAATTTTTCTTCATCTAACAATTGTTTCATAATTATTATTAAAGAAAATAAATCGTTTT
>CAZSXH010000038.1:0-7958 GCA_964611015.1 uncultured Muribaculaceae bacterium | reverse complement strand
AAAAATTGCTGCAATTTGTTCATAACCATCTTTTTTGGCTTTAGAAGCAAAATATGTGTATTTATTTCTTGCTTGAGATTCTCCAGCAAAAGCAGCCATTAAATTAGCTTCTGTTCTACTTCCTTTTAATTCCATTTTTTACTTCTCCTCCTTAAAATATGAATATTAATCAAAATAATTAATATCTTTATTTAAGTATAGTATAAGAAAATTAAAAAAGCAACTAGCGAAGTTGCTTTTTTTACTTATTTTCTACAATTAATTTGATGGCTGTTTTTGCTTCGCCATTTATAATTATATCGTTAAATGCTGGTATTACTACTAGATTATCTCCCGTCGGTGCAACAAAGCCACGACATATAGCAATAGCTTTTATAGCTTGGTTTAAAGAACCCGCTCCGACAGTTTGTATTTCAACTGATTTTTTCTCCCTATAAATATTAGCGATAGCTCCTGCTACTTTGCTGGGATTTGATTTTGATGAAACCTTTAGAATTTCCATTATTACCATTCCTTTCAAAAAAAGTATATGGTACAAAATAGGAAATATAACTATTTATTTTTATTACTGGACTCAACCAAATAAATAGTAACTGGATCAAACAATTCTAAAATACCATGAATTAAGAAGAAAAATCCTAATATTAAAACTTGAATATCATTTTCATAATATAAATTCATTGTTGCAAGTAATCCACTTAGAATAAAAATACCTAAAGTTATTATTTTTAAAATCCATACTTTGTTTTCACGATCATTATAATAATCTGCTTTTTTAAGTTTTATTAGGGACATTAAAATAACCCAGATAAATAATGTTAGCGCTAAATACCAAGGAACTTTAGAAACGTTTAAAAAACATACTAAAGTTAAAACCGCAATTGATGCTATACAAGTAAGTAATCCTTCGTAATCACTATCTTTTCTTGTTAATAAAAATTGAATTAAATTAAGAATTGCATAAGCACTTAGAATTCCAATAAATATAGTTTTTATTTTAATAAAATGAAATAACGGAAATATCAAAAGTACACTTCCACAAATAATTAAGAATATTGATATTATTAAATCAACAATTTGTTTTTTATTCATAACATCCTCCAACTAAATAATAAAGTAATTTAAGTTCTTTGTCAAATAAACATTGATTAGTAATAAAAAACAACTTATAAATTATTTTTTATAAGTTGATTTAATTCTACCGCATATTCCATTGGTAGTTCTTCTTTAAATTTATCAATAAATCCTAATACTACTAATTCTGTTGCTTTTTCCTCACTTAGCCCCCTACTTTCTAAAAAGAAAAGAACATCATCATTAATTTTAGAAACCGTTGCTTCATGTTCAATATTACTATCTATATTTCTACAAATGTTTGTTGGAATAGTATCACTTTTCGAAAGTTTATCTAAAATCAAACTATCACATTTGATTATAGCTTCACTTCCTATAGCATCTTTTTTAATATCTACTTTACCACGATAAGTGGCATTTCCGCCATTTCTAGCAATACTTTTTGAAATAATATTGCTCTTAGTATTTTTACCCAAGTGAATCATTCTTGCTCCGCTATCTTGTTCTTGATTTGAAGAGGCAACACTAATTGTTATACAAGTTCCAGTAGAATTATCTCCTTTTAAAATGCAGCAAGGATATTTCATTGTTACTTTTGATCCAATGTTACCATCAATCCATTCCATCGTACCCGATTCTTCTACTAGTGCTCTTTTAGTTACTAAATTATAAACATTATGAGCCCAATTTTGAATTGTTGAATAACGACATTTAGCGTTTTTACCGACATAAATTTCTACTACTGCTGCATGTAAGGAAGATTCACTATATGTTGGAGCTGTACATCCTTCTACATAGTGTAAAGATGAATTATCATCAACGACAATTAATGTTCTTTCAAATTGTCCCATGTTTTTACTATTAATACGAAAATAGCTTTGCAATGGACGATCTAATGTCGTATTTTTAGGAATATAAATAAATGAACCTCCACTAAACACAGCTGCATTTAAAGCTGTAAATTTATTTTCAGAAGTTCCTACAATTTTACCAAAATATTTTTTTACTAATTCAGGATACTTCTTCATCGCTACTTCAATAGAAGTAAATATTACTTTTTTATCCTCTAGTTCTTTTAGCATATTGTGATATATTACTTCACTTTCATATTGAACTCCCATACCTCCAAGATGCTTTTCACTTTCAATAACTCCTAATTCATCTAGTTCATCAACAACAGGCTTTAAGACATTATTCCAATCATTTTCTAACGTTTTATCTGCTTCATTTTCTTTATAGTAAATAATGTTATCAAAATTCAAATCTATTTTGGGACCAAATTCTGGCATCTTCGTATTTAAAAAAGTCTCATACCCATTAAGACGAAATTCCTTAACCCAAGTTTCTTCTTTTTTTATTTTAGAAATTTTTTCAATATTATCTTTTGATAGACCTACTATTTCCATTTTTATTCCCCTGATTCATCTAAAATACGTTCTGCTGCCTTACTAGGTAAAAGCGCACAGTTCTTACGATTTGGTTGCAAATATAAATCTTCATATACATTTAATTCTCCGAGTAATTCTTTATCATACTCTTCTTCATTAATCATTTTTTTAAAATTATCAATTATATTTTTAGCATCTTTTACATTTAAGCCAATAAGTTTTTGAATCAAAATACTTGTTGCTGAGGTACAAATAGCACATGCTTCACCATCAAATACTATATCTTCTACAATACCATTATTTACTTTCATCATCATTTCAATATTATCAATGCATGATTCACTTCTTGTATTATTTTTTATATAACTATCATCTTCAACTAAACCACGATTAAAAGGATGAGTATAATTATCCATAATTATTTCTCTTCTTGTTTCTTTATCCATGTTTATACCTCCTTAAATATTATCTAAATATTCTTTTACAACTAAATTATCTTTATCTCCACCATTAAGTAGTAATGTTTTAATTAACATATTATTAGCAGTATTTTTATTTATACCTCTACTCATTAAATAAAACATTAATTCATCCTTAAACTTGCCAATGTAAGCAGCATGGTTTGAAATTGTATCATAATTTTCAATTAACAAATTAGGATTAATTTTAGAGTTACCATTTTCTTCATTAATTATCTGATTTTCTTGATTACAAATACAACCACTACAATGTTTTGGAATAATTCCATAAACATCAAAGGTTAAATTTTTATCCTTTAAGTTTACTCCATGATTATAAATTTTGCTTATAGTTTTACTTTCTAAATGATTAACCTTAACACTTACTTTATTATCATTTTTATTTATTGTACTTAAATGATACTCAACGCACGCTTTTTCACTTATTAAGTTAATTATTATATTTGTACTTTTATCATTTATATAATTATAAACACTTAACTTACCGGAAACATTATAAGTTACATCAGTATCATTTGTATAAATTATTCTTTCTTCATTTTTTTTAATTTCAACATTATTCATGATAACCTTCTGCTTCTGTTTTTAATGCTAGATTAAAATCTCCAGTTTGGGCAATTTTTCCATGATTCATAATATGAACATAGTCCGGATGAATGAGTTCTAGAATTCTAGGATAATGAGTAATAATTAAAATTGAAGTCTCTGGATTTTTCAATTTATAATCATTTATATTTTGGCATACTATCTTTAAGCTATCAATATCAAGACCGGAATCGATTTCATCAAGAATAATAAACTTTGGTTCTAACACCTTTATTTGTAAGATTTCATTTTTCTTTTTTTCTCCTCCAGAAAATCCTCTATTTAAATGACGATGAATCATATCTTTAGAAAATTCTAAATCACTTAATGAATTATTAACATTATTGATAAAATCAAAATAATTAATATGATTTCCCGTTAATTCTTCTTTAGCAGTTTTCAAAAATTCACTATTAGTTACTCCTTCAATTTCTGTAGGATCTTGCATAGCTAAAAATATTTTTCTTTTTGCTCTTTCATCAACAGTTAGGTTATTAATAAGCTCATTATCAAATAAAATTTCTCCATTTTTTATTTCATATTTAAAATGTCCCATTATTGTTTTAGCAAGGGTTGATTTTCCCGTACCATTAGGTCCCATTATAGCATGAACTTCCCCATCTTTGATTTCTATATTAAAACCATCAAGAACTTTCTTTTCTTCATCTTTTATAGTTACACACAAATTATTAATCTTTAACATACTACCACCCTACTTGTTTAATTTATCAAATAGTTCAATTACATCATCAATAGCCTCTAACTTACCTTCTTTTATATCATCCACGATACAAGTTTTCATATGACTATTTAAAATATTATTACCTAAACTTTTTAAAGAATGCATTGATGCTGAAATTTGTACAAGCACTTCATCACAATAGCGATCACTTTCTACCATTTGTTTTATACCCCTGATTTGTCCTTCAATAACGTTTAATCTCTTAATAATTTTCATCTTTTCATCACATGTGCGATGCTTAGATTTTATACATTCACTACAATTTGTACGCATTTAAACCACCACAATGATTATACACCCCTATGGGGTATAAAGTAAAGGATAATCATTGCTATATCAAATATTTTTCAGTATAATTTATTTATGCCGCTATAGTATAATGGTATTACAAATCCATGGTAAGGATTAAATCAGTGTTCAATTCACTGTTGCGGCACCAGAAAACAATTCATCTCAAGATTCTAAATCTTGAGCTTAATATATAATATCAACGCTAAAAGACGTTGACATTTTTTATTAAAACAGTATATCACAATTTAAAAATGCAACTGAAAGTTGATAGTTTCAAGTTCTATTCATGTATATAATTAAGACATGAAAGGAGGAAAATCTAATGAAATTTGGAGACAATTTAAGAAATTTACGAAAAAGCAAAAAGCTATCACAAGAAGACTTAGCAGAAAAAATGAAAGTATCTAGACAAAGTGTTAGTAAATGGGAAACAGGTGATGCTTATCCCGAAATGAATAACATTTTAGAGCTTTGTAAAATTTTTCATTGTCAGATTAATGATCTAGTAAACGATAGTATATTAGACATAGAATCATTAGATGAAGAAATTAAAATGAGTGTAGTTAAATTAAAAAAAGCACAACAAAAGAAAATGAAAGGATTAAGTAAGGCTATTTCTATAATTGCTAAAATTGGTAAAATTGTATGCTTTATAAGTATTCCAATTATTATTGCATCTATGATTATACTAAGTATTGTATTAAGTAAAATCCAAGTTTTGGATAATGAAATAATATATGACAGTCATAATACTAAAATAGTTATAGTTGAAGAAGATAATGAAATTTTTATAAAATCAGGTGATGAAAAAGTTGCAATAACAAATGATAAAGAGGAAGTTATAAAGATTAAAGATGTATTAACAAATAATCCTAAATGGGCAACTACTTGTTATATGGAAGCAGGATTAGCACTTTTAATAGTATGTTTGATACTTATTAGTATTATGTTAAACTCATTAGAAAAATTATTTAATAATATTAATAAAGGTGATACACCATTTACTCTTGAAAATGTTGGCCATATAAAGAAAATAGCTTATTTAATGATTGTTGTTACTATTTTACCATCTATTACAGGAGCATTATTCGAAAGTGTTCTAAATATGAATTTAGGTGTAGACTTTGAATTATTTAATTTAGTAGAAATATTGTTCTTATTTAGTATTGCTTATATCTTTGAATATGGATATAAAATACAACTTGACTCTAAAGGAATAATGTATGGTGATGAAAATGAATAAAACTGAATTTATTAATGAATTATCAAATCAAATTAACTATCCATTAGAAAAATGTGTTTTGATAAACGATGTTTTAGAAAACAATTTCTTTATTAGCAAAAAGAATAAAGATAAAATCATAATGGATTTAATTCAAAAATTAGAAGTTGATAAAGAAGAAGCAGATTGTATATACAATACTGCAGCCAAAATAATAGTTAGTCAAATAAAAAACAAACTAAAACACCCTTTTAAAGATCAAGACAAATAAAAAAAAAGAGATTATCAGATATTTGGATAATCTCTTTTTCTTTGAACTTCTGTAGGATCAATTTGTAATTTCTTACGCTTAGCTTCTAAAGCATAAGTTAATTCCCAAATTCTATTACTAATATTAAATAATACTTCTTTTTCCTCTGGTGTCCTTACAACAGATATACTAAAATCAGACTTAACTATTTCTTCGCTCCATTGACCTTCTAATTTTTTTCTTCTACCATCAAGCATTTCGATTTCTTTTTCAATCTCTTCTTCGCTTAATCTACAAAATTCTTCAAAATCTAATACTTTGGATAAACCTTCAACAAATTCTATGGCTTCAGGTGTTGAAAATACCACAAATTCATCTTCTCTTCCAATGATACTCTTTGATACAATCATACAAGCAATGCCTCGAAGGTCAGTTTCTCCTTTTATCTTTAATATCTCTAATAAAATTTCAGTGACTTCCGAAGGTATAGGGTTACTACATATTTGAATATTAAATATATCCCTCAATTGTATATATGCCTTATTATCCCTTATAAGTTTCACACTCATCACTTCCTTTTTCCAAATAATATTAACACTCATGCGAAAAGATGTCAATTAAGCCTGTAAAATAATTGTATATTTTGACTATTATTTTCCAATAATAAAAAAAGAAAGGATGAAATATATGAAAAATGTACCAACTATGATTTCTACAAAAGATAGTGCTTACATTAGTGATATGTTCAATTGGAACTATGTTGCATATAAAAAGTTTAATGATTACTTAGATTACGTAACAGATAAAGATATTGTTAAACTTTTAAATGATCTTATCGAAATGCACAAAAAAAATTGTGAAAAACTAATTAAAATTTTGGAAAGTGAGGATAATAATGACTGATAAAGAATATATGATGGATATATTAGACACAGAAAAATATATATCTGTTAATATGACTTATGCTTTAAATGAAGCAAGTTGTGAATTCTTATATAAAAAATACTTCGACATGTTTAAAGAAATAAATAAATCTGCTAAAGAAGTATTTAATATTGCTTATCAAAAAAACTTTTATAAATTAGAAAAAGAAGAACAAAAAAAGATAGACTCTGCGATTAAGACTCTATCTCAAGATTTAGATTCTTGTTGTGGTTCTACAAAATAAAGTATTAAAAAAAGCTATCTCATGATAGCTTTTTTATTATCTTCTTCTCATTCTTTCAAACTTAAAATGTTTATTATCTACTAAAGATGCAATACCATCAATTAATAACTCATTATAATAAAATTCAAAATTATATTTTTCATCTTCTTTAGCAATCTTTTGACTTATTGCTAAAGGTTCAATTCCAAGAATGGCACTAACCATTACTATCGTATTAACACTACTAGTAAGTTCAACATTTTCTAAACACCACTTTGCTTTATCAACTATTGATGCAATAAATAGTTCATTAACTACTACTATATGATTACCTACGATAACTTCATCTTCTAAAAATATAGGACCTACACTCACATCAAGATTAAGAGTCCTACATTCTTGTAAGATAGTTTCAATAATTCCGATAGTCTCATCATAACTTTTTGAGGAATTAAAGGATAAGATAACATGTTCATCTTTTCGCTTTAATTCACTTAAAACTGAGATAATAGTAAATACACTCAAATCATCAAGTTCTATGATAACCCACATAAGCCCCACCTACTACAATTAATTATAGTATTTTTCTATAATTTTGTAAATTAAAAAGTCATTTAGAATTCACTAAATGACTTAATATTATTCAAAAGCATTTTGAATGTTAGTTAACTTGTCGTTTAAACGTTCAATTTCTTCTTTTAATTCTAAAATAAGTTCTTCTTTTTCCGATGATTCTTGTTCTAGTCTATTAATTTCCACTATATAATGTTCATATCTTTC
>CAZSXH010000037.1:0-8141 GCA_964611015.1 uncultured Muribaculaceae bacterium | reverse complement strand
AGCCAACATTGCCAAGACTATCAACAACTTCTTTAATAGTATCAGTAACACTTCCCATAGCAACTATTACATTTTTAGCTGTCTTGCTACCATAATAGTTAAATGGTTTATAGCAAGTACCCATTATTTCATTAATACTTTCCATATATTCATTTACGATATCAGGCATAGCATTATAGTAGCTATTACGAGCTTCCATTGTTTGAAAATAAATATCTTCATTTTGAGCCATACCATATTCAACATGGTTACCAACATTTAAACATCTTTTCTTAAATTCATTAATCTTTTCATGATCAACTAAAGCAAGAAGTTTATCTTCCGGTATTTCTTCAATTGTATTAAGCTCATGACTAGTTCTAAAACCATCAAAGAAATGCATAAAAGGAAGGCTTCCTTTTATCGCAGATAAATGAGCTACTGCTGCTAAGTTTTGTGCATCTTCTACATTAGATGATGCAAGCATACAAAAACCGGTTGCTCTTGCAGCATAAACATCTTGATGATCTCCAAAAATTGATAAAGCGTGAGTTGCTAAACTACGTGATGCAACATGAATTACACCAGGAAGCATTTCTCCTGCCATTTTATACATATTAGGTATCATTAGAAGTAAACCTTGACTAGCTGTAAAAGTAGATGCAAGAGATCCTGTAAGTAAAGCCCCATGCATAGCTCCAGCTGCTCCAGCTTCTGATTCCATTTCTAAAACTTGAGGTTTAGAATTAAATATATTTAATAAATTTGTACTTGTAAGTAAGTCTATATTGGATGCCATAGGACTTGATGGAGTAATAGGATAAATACTACATACTTCACTAAAGTAATATGCAACTTTACTACATGCTCCATTACTGTCAACTACTTTTTTCATACAATCATCTCCATACTACTATAATTATAAAAAAAAAAAGACTAAATTACTAGCCTTTTTATTTAGCTACTGGATTTCTTCTTTGCAATACTGGTGTGTCTTCTAAAAAAGATTTTATATCAGCATTTACTGTATCATATCCGGTTTCTAAAGTAGATCTTTTTGCAAGTGCATCAGCAATACCAAACATACTCTTAAATAAAGTTTGATTATCATAGTATGCCTTAGTTAAAGGATCATTTCTAAACTCTGGATATAACATTTCTAATTTTGTAATAAAAAGTTTTAATAAATCTTTCTTTTTCTTATAAGGTAAGTTTAACCAATATGGAACCATTGTTGAATCAAAATGTCCATGGAGTGACAACATTCCCAATATTTCCTCTTGATATTGATCATATAATCCTCTTAATGCAAAGTTAGCAACCAAATCTTTATAATCATCAAAAAAATCAAATATACTACTCGCAAACAAACAACCAGTTATTGAAGTGTTTTTTAAAGAAAAGTTATAATTATATATTACTTCATCTAAAAAATATAATCTTTTTGATGATGCTAATAGCGGTGGAACAAATGCTAAGTCTTCCCATTTTCTTTCAGAGAATCTAATATCTCCGATAAATTCTCTTTTAAAAAATTTATCTCCAACCCCAGGCATTTCTTGAAAAGGATAAGATTTATTTTGTTCTAAATCAATCATTTCACTTTGAGGTCTACCTAAAGTTTTATAAAAGGCTCTTAAGTTAATAGGTCCTATATGGGTATAATATTTTCCAACTAAAGTATCAATATCATATTTTGTAGCTACAGAATAAAGCATTTCTAAAGTAGTGCTCTCAGCAAGTTCATCATCAGCATCCAAGAATTTTATATATTCTCCAGTTGCATGATCTAATCCTACATTTCTAGCGTGTCCTGAACCATAATTATGAGTGCGAAGTATAGTTAAATTAGGAATTCTGTCATAATATTTTGATGCTATTTCTACACTTTTATCAGTTGAGCCATCATCAATTATTATTACCTCAAAGTCTTTTAAGGTTTGCTTAGCAAGACTCTCTAGAGGTAAATGCAATGTCTTTTCAGCATTATACATTGGTATTATTACTGTTACTTTCATAGCTTGCCCCCTTAAATTACTGCCTATTCTAACATAAAAAGTATTATATAGTCAATATTATCTAAAATGACCATATCTTGCTTTTTCTTCATAAGATATGTGCAATAAATTCAAATCTTTAATTATATTTTTTGGACTACACTCTTCATATAAACTTTCTTTTGGTTCAATCATTCCCATATTACTATCAATATATATTGCTAAAGGTCTACTTACACCAATAGCATAACTAAGTTGAACTGTACACCATTTTAAATTATATTTTTTTAAATAATTCATTGCAATCAACCTTGCTTTATATGCCCCACTTCTATCAACCTTAGAAGGATCTTTACCACTAAAAGCTCCTCCTCCTACTGGAGCAAACCCTTGGTAGGAATCAACCACAATTTTTCTACCAGTTAATCCGGCATCACCAATAAATCCTCCAATTTCAAAACGACCTGTAGGATTGATTAAAAACTCTTCAACTTCAACGCCATATTTTTTACATAGTCTATTTGCTTCATTTAATATTAACTTATCAGTATACTCTCTATGCTTTTCATCATTTTGATAAGATATAGTAAAATATTTAATCTTAATAAGTTTATTAGCATCATCATAATAACCAGTTATTTGAGCCTTACCATCTGGATACAAATACTTACATTTTTTTCTTGCCTTATCATACCACATACTAAGTTTTTGCAAGATTATCATCGCTGTTGGTAGTAACTCTTTGGTATCACTACATGCATAACCAAACATCATCCCTTGGTCTCCTGCACCACCAACTTCATCATTTGTTCCCATAGCAATATCAGGACTTTGATGACCTAAGTTGTTGATAATCTCATAATTATCAACATAACCAATGTCTCTTAAAACTCTGTTAATAACTTTAGAGATATTAACGCAAGACTTACTTGTAACTTCTCCCGTTACAAAGATTTTACCTTTACCTCCCATTACTTCAATCCCACATCTAGAGTTAGGGTCTTTTTTTAAATATGCATCTAATAATGCATCGCTGATTTGATCGCAGACTTTATCTGGATGTCCACGAAACACAATTTCATTACTGAAAACTTTCATACTTCCTCCTTCTTTTGTAATAAAACCAAAAGAAAAAAACAAGCAAGAACTTGTTTTCAAAGTCCTTATCATCCAGGCTTTAGCACCTAACTTAAAAGGTTGCTGTGACTTCATAGGGCCAGTCCCTCCATCACTCTTTATAAGGTTTCATTACATATTTAGTATATCACGTTTTTATTGCTAAGCAAATGTTAATTATTTAGCTTTTCTTCTATACGCATTAATTGATTATATTTAGCTATTCTTTCTCCTCTTGACATAGATCCAGTTTTAATAAAAGGAATAGACATACCTACAGCTAAATCAGCAATAAACGTATCTTCTGTTTCTCCACTTCTGTGAGATATAACACATTTATAATTATTCTTTTTAGCAAGCATTATTGTTTTAGTCATTTCCGTTATAGTACCAATTTGATTAGCTTTTAATAAAATTGCATTTCCAGCTTTCATATTTATTGCTTTTTGTAAATATTTTTCATTAGTTACAAAATAGTCATCTCCAACTATCATTATTTTATCCCCTACTAATGCTGTAAATCTTTGTAATGTTTCAAAATCATCTTCAAAGAATGGATCTTCGATACTTAAAATAGGATACTTTTCTATCAACTCTTGATAATAGTTTATTAATTCATCAACAGATAACTTTTTACCATCAATTGAATAAGTATTTGTCTCTTTATCATAAAGTTCACTTGCTGCCACATCTAAAGCAATAAATACATCTTCTCTAGGCTTATAGCCAGCTTTCTTTATAGCTTCAACTATAAAGTCTAAAGCCATGGCATTATTACTTAAATCAGGAGCAAATCCTCCTTCATCGCCAACGCCAACATTAAATTTACTCGCAACTAATAGCTTCTTTAATTCATGAAATACTTCTGCTGCTACTCTAACTCTTTCTTTCATTGTCTTAACAACAGGAACAATCATAAATTCTTGGATATCAATGTTATTAACAGCATGAGCACCACCATTAATTATATTAACCATAGGAATTGGCATTGTTACACTCTTAGTAGAAACATATTCAAATAACTCTTTTCCTGCTAGTTTAGCATTACATTTTAAACAAGCTAGTGATACTGCTAATGTAGCATTAGCTCCTAAATTGCTTTTATTATCTGTTCCATCTAATTCCAGCAAAGCTTTATCAACAGTAAGCTGATCTACTGGCTTTCCAATAAGAGCAGGTCTAATAATTTTATTTACGTTTTCAACTGCTTTTAAAACCCCTTTACCATTATATCTTGAATCATCTTTATCTCTAAGCTCTAGAGCTTCTCTGCTTCCAGTTGATGCCCCACTTGGAACACTAGCGCTACATTTAATACCGTTTTCTAATAGCATATCTACTTCAACTGTAGGATTACCTCTACTATCTAATATTTCTCTTGCATGAATATCTTTTATTAGCATAAAAATATCCCCTTCTTCCCTATTTTAAGTATAGCAAAAAAAACTAATTAAAAAAAGCAAAACGGCATTGCTTTGCTTTTAGTTTACTTATTTTACCAAAATATTTCAATTATTTCTTTACTTCTACTTTTAAATAGGAAAGTATCCATAAAGTCAAGTACACCAGTAATGATTAAAAATGCTCCACATAACTTAGTAATTGTTAAAGTAATAAATGGATTAAATAATACAAGTAATCCTAATACGAATAATAAGATTCCTGTAGCAAGAGCTATTAACCAAGATTCTTCATTACCTTTCTTTAACCATAAAGCATAATTAATTTTTGTTGATCCATTAATAAGAATATATATTCCTAAACAAATTGATACAAACTCAACTACAGTAAATGGATATAATATTATAACAACACCTAAAACAGAATATAATACACCAAATACTAAATTTAATGCGTATAGCTTTGCTCCATCACGATGAAAATATTTATATATGGTATTTATACCATTGATTAAAATATTAATTCCTATGATTATACCTACAATCTTATTAGAAGTATTAGGTAAGAATAATAATACTAATCCTATTGCCACTGTAATAACAGCACCAATTAATGAATAAATCATAATCCTATTATAAACATTTTCAATACTATTTTTAAAACCTTTTGCCACTATACATCACCTATTTTAATTATACCTGTTTTTTAGGGACTTAGTCAATTGTATTTTGTAGATTTTAACATTATTTTATGATATAATGTTATCTTACTAGAAAGGAGTATAAATCATGTTTATAAGGGAAATGACTATTGATGAATTTAGCAAATATGCAATGACTCATTTTATTGGGAACTATCATCAATCCATTAGTTATGCTCTGCTAAAAGCAGAAGAAGGATACGAATATGAATTTATTTGTTATGATGGTGATGAAATAAAAGCTGTTGCTTTAATTCTTTATAAAAAAATAGGAAACATGTATTATGGTTATGCTCCAAGAGGCTTTTTAATTGATTATTCTAATCCTATCTTATTAGAAGACTTTACAACAAAAATAAAAGAGTATTACGAAAAAAGAGGATTTGCTTTTATCAAAATTAATCCAGAAATTGCTATTGCTAAATTAGATAAGAAAACAATGAATTTTGAATATAATGATAATTATGGATTAATTGGAAATCTAATAAACAACGGCTATAAGAAGTTAAAAAATAATATGAACTTTGAAGCCCTGCTTCCAAGAGTTAATGCTATCGTTAACTTAGAAAGCTTTGAATATAAAGATCTTGATAAAAATACTCGTAATAAAATTAAAAAAGGTTTTAGAAAAGGTTTAACATTAGAATTAGTTGATCAAAGCAAACTAGATACATTATATGAATTTATAAAAGGAAAAAGAAACAAATCAGATTTTTACTATAATGATTTATATAATGTTTATAGTAAAACTGATGATGTAGACATTTTCTTAGTAAAAGTAGATTATAAAAAATTCTTAATTAATTCTCAAAACTATTATAATTATGAACTTATGTTAAATAATAGTTTAAATGAAGCTTTAATACATGGTAATAATACTACTATTATAAATAAAAAAATGAATTCTGATAAAGCATTATTAGTATACAAGAATGATATTGCTGAGGCATCAAAATATTTAAACTCTGATGTAGAAACTTATGTTGCTGGAGCTGTTGTTATTAAACATCAAAACAGAATAACAATTCAAATAAGTGGTTTTGATAAGAGCATGGACAGATTTGCTCCAAATTACTTCTTATATTATACTATTTTAATGCACTATAAAGATACATATAAATATGCTGATTTAAATGGTATTACAGCTGATTTAAGCAAAGATAATTACTATTATGGATTAAATAGATTTAAGCTTGGATTTAAGCCTGATGTGTATGAATATATCGGTGAATTTGATTTAATTATTAATCAAAGAGCATATGATTGGTTACTTCACACTGGTCAACTTGCTAAAGAATTTAACAAATAAAAGACTCTCTTTAAAGGAGAGCTTTTTTTGCAACAAAAAAACAACCACAAGGGTTGTTTTTATATTATATCTTAATTATTTAATAATTTCTGATACAACACCAGCACCAACAGTTCTTCCACCTTCACGGATAGAGAATTTAGTACCGTTTTCAAGAGCAACTGGAGCGATTAATTCAACAGTCATGTCGATATTATCTCCAGGCATAACCATTTCTACACCTTCTGGTAATTCGATAACACCAGTAACGTCTGTAGTTCTGAAATAGAATTGTGGACGATAATTTGAGAAGAATGGTGTATGACGTCCTCCTTCTTCTTTTGATAGAACGTATACGCTTGCTTTGAATTTTGTATGAGGTGTAACGCTTCCTGGTTTAGCTAAAACTTGTCCACGTTCAACATCATCACGTGCAACACCACGTAGTAAGCATCCAGCGTTGTCACTAGCTTGAGCATAGTCTAGAGATTTTCTAAACATTTCAATACCAGTAACTACTGTTTTAGTTGTAGGTCTTAAACCAACGATTTCAACTTCATCATTTAATTTAAGTTCTCCACGTTCAACACGTCCAGTAACAACTGTTCCACGTCCTGAAATTGTGAATACGTCTTCAATACTCATTAAGAAAGGTTTTTCAGTATCACGAGCTGGAGCTTCGATGTAACCATCAACAGCAGCCATTAAGTCACGAATACTTTGAGCATTAGCTTCGTCACCTTCAAGAGCCTTTAATGCACTACCACGAATGATAGGACATTCAGAATCGAAATTGTATTCTCCTAATAATTCTCTGATTTCCATTTCTACTAAGTCTAGTAATTCAGGATCATCAACTTGGTCACATTTATTCATGTAAACCACGATCTTAGGCACACCAACTTGACGAGACAATAAGATATGTTCTCTAGTTTGTGGCATAGGACCATCTGCAGCAGATACAACAAGTATTGCACCGTCCATTTGAGCTGCACCTGTAATCATGTTTTTAACATAATCGGCATGTCCTGGACAGTCAACGTGTGCATAGTGACGCTTATCAGTTTCGTATTCAACATGCGCAGTGTTGATTGTGATACCTCTTTCTCTTTCTTCTGGAGCTTTGTCGATATCAGCATAATCAACAAATTGTCCAAAATACTTAGTGATCGCAGCAGTTAATGTTGTTTTACCATGGTCAACGTGTCCAATAGTACCAATATTAACGTGTTCTTTTGAACGATCAAATTTTTCTCTTGCCATAATAATTTTCTCCTTTTCTTATATATTCTATTTTATCTAATGCTTGAGATTTTTTCAAGTATTATTCTTCATTAATGTCACTTTTATTAACATTTAGGAGAAGAGAGGCATTTTTCTCTTGTACGAGTTGCTCCCTTTTCTTCCTTTTGCAGTAAAGATTCTCCCCGGTTAACTAAAGCGTTCCAATCATAATCAATAATATCCTCGATATCGCTAAAAAGTAGTTGGATAATTTCCGCTTTATATCGATAATCTTCTTCCGATTTTTGATGATCTGTTTTCATTTGATAATTCCTAATCTATTTTTAGTTAATGCTGTTTTTCTTTATGATTTCTTCAGCAATTGATTTTGGAACTTCTTCATAGTGATCTTTTTCCATTTGGAAGTTTCCACGAC
>CAZSXH010000036.1:0-8283 GCA_964611015.1 uncultured Muribaculaceae bacterium | reverse complement strand
CTTAAGATATCGCGATCATGCTAAAGAAGAACTATGTTTTTATAGTAAAGCAACAACAGATATTGAATACTTATTTCCTATGGGATGGGGAGAACTTTGGGGAATTGCTGATAGAACTGATTATGACTTAGGCGTTCATCAAGAGCATAGTGGTGCTGATCTTCGTTATTTAGATCCTGAAACAAATGAAAAGTATTTACCATATGTTGTAGAACCATCTGTAGGTCTTGATCGTTTACTTTTAGCGATACTAAGTGATGCCTATACTAAAGCAGATGTTGATGGAGAAGAAAGAGTAAATTTAAAAATCTATCCAGCACTTGCACCATATAAAGTAACTATTTTACCACTTATAAAGAAGGTTCATGCAAGTAAAGCTAACGATGTTTATGCTTTACTTTGTAAACATTTTGCTTGTAGTTATGATGAATCAGGTTCAATTGGTAAAAGATATAGAAGAAGTGATGCAATTGGTACACCATTTGCGATAACAATTGATGATAACACTTTAGAAAGCGATACAGTAACTCTAAGAAATAGAGATACAATGGAACAAATTACTTTAAAAATTGATGAATTAGTTAACTATATTAATGAAAAAATCGAGTTTTAAAAAAAGGTTTTAATAAAGCATTTAAAAGTACTTGTAAAGTACTTTTTTTTTTGATAAAATGAAATAGTAAAGCTAGGGAGGAATCGCTATGGGATTTAACATTAAAAATATCTTTAAATATGATGGTGAAGAAGAAAACTTAAATGGAACTGAAGATGGATACTACAATGTTTCAGAAGAAGAAGCTGTAAAAGAAGCTGATAAAATCGGAAATAAAATGATTTTATTAGAACCTCGTGCTTACTCTGAATCACAACAAATTGCAGATCATTTAAAAAATAGAAATAGTGTAGTTGTTAACTTAAAAAGAGTTACATCAGATCAAGCTAAGAGAATAATTGATTTTCTAAGTGGTGTTATTTATGCTATTGGTGGATCAATGCAAAAGATTGGTGTAGGTATTTATATTGTGGCACCTAAAAATGTTAATGTTCAAGGTAAAATAAGTGACGATTCTGAAAAATCAAGTAAAAATAATACAGATGAAGAACTAGATTGGTAATTTTGAGGTGGCCTTATGGTAAATAGATTTAGTACAAGTATTCAAGGCTATAATAAAGAAGAAGTAAATGGATTTGTTAAAGAAGTAACACAAGAATATGAAAATATGCTAAAAAAGCTAAAAAATAGTTGTGATGTAATAGACAGCTTAAAAGGTGAATTAAAACATTATAAAGAGTTAGAATCATCTTTAAATCGAGCAATACTAATTGCAGAAGAGGCAACTAGTACTATAAAAAAATCTGCTTATGACGAATCAAAGACAATTATTGAAGATGCCAAAAGAAATGCTAGTAAAGTAATTAATAATGCTTTAGAAAAGGCAGAAAGAATAGATGCTGAAGCTGAAGCTTTAAGAAGAAAAGTAGCAGTATATAAAAGAAGATTTAGAAATTTAGTTGAAGATCAACTAGATGAAGTTGAACAATTTGATGATACTTATTAAACCATTCTAATTGAATGGTTTTTAAATTGAATTTTTTCCTATTATATGATACTATTTTAATAGAAGATAGGAGTCAAATATGAAGAATAATAAAGGTTTTACTCTTGTAGAATTAATTGCAGTAGTTACGATAATAGCACTTTTAATTGGACTTTCAGCAACAGTTTTTATAAATGTTCAAAAAAATGTTTTAGAAAAGTCTTATGATAATACAGTTTCTTATATTGAGACTAGAGCAGCTAAGTTTGCTAGCGATACAGGGATTATAACAGTATCAATAGAAGATTTAATAAAAGCGGGATATTTAAAACCGGATGATGAAAATTATATATATGATCCAAGAGATAATAGCATAATGAATTGCTATATTATTAATATGACTAGAGAAGGTAATGGTTATAGTGCAAAGTTAAGTAATGTTAATAATATAGATGAAAATAATAATTGTAAAGACTATGAACAAAAAGCAGAAGTTTTAATTGATGTTTTTGATGAATCTAAGAAAAATTTGATAAAGTATGAAGTGGGTAAATGGTATAATCAAAATCTTGTGCTTAGAGTTAGAGAAGATGGAATTTATTATTGGGAAGGTAATGATGGATTTAGCAGCACTGAAAAAGAAATAACAGTATCAACTGATACTGTTAAAAATACTGTTTATCGAGTAAAATTAACAAAGACAGAAGAAGGAAAAGAAGTAGTAGGTACTAGAAACATAGCAATAAAAATAGATAAGCAAGCACCAGTAGTAAATAATATTAGTTATAATAAATTATATAGTGAAAAGAAAGTACTAAAAGTAGAAGCAAGTGATGGAATAAATGGTTCTGGAATTGCTGATACTTTAATATTTAAAACAGCTGATGCTGTTACAAATTGTAACTTTGATTTTAAAAAGTATGAAAATATAACTGAAGTATCTGAAGAAGGTATCCTTTATGCATGTGCAAAAGATAGAGCAGGAAATGTATCAAATCTATATAGTATTGATGTTAAAAATATTGGAAAAGCACCAACTGATTTAAAAATAGTAGCTGATGATAATATAGAAAGCGGAAATGTTCATGTAAAAACACCATTTAAACTTAATTTTAGTGCTAAATCAGATGCTGGCGAAATAACATATTACTATTACACATCAAAAGATAGTAAAGTAAAAAAAGGAAATAGTGTTGATATAAAAGATATAACAGTAGGTACTGATTATATTGTAAAAGCTTGTAATTTTGTTGGTTGTAGTGAAGAAAAGAAATATACAGTAATTACTGACGTAGCTCCAAGTAAACCAACATATAAAATAACTGATGGAAAAATAATAGATGGACTTTTTGGAAATAGTATAACATTTGAATTACATTCTGAATCAAATGGTGGAACAGGACCAGTTTATTATTATGGCAAAAAGTCAGCTTACTCTTCTTCTACTGATAAGTTATCATCAAATATATTAACAATATATTCCAGTGGAAATTACTTTATAAAAGCTTGTAATAAAACAGGACAATTATGTTCTGAAGAAGTTTTATTAGAATTACAGCAAGATAAACAACCTGATAGACCTGTAATTAAAGCTGATGATAATGTTTCATCAGGATATGCTCATTCTAGTAGTTTTAAACTTAATTTTAGTGTTCCAAATTATGAAGGAAGTGCATTAACTTATTATTATAAAATATATGATGGTATTGTAAATGCTAGAGGAGATTTAGAAATTAAAGAAGATGGTTTTGTTGGTTTTAGACAAGAACAAATTATAAATAGTATGCAAGGAAATGACATATTCTTTGGCTTGAATGTTGGAAATAAAATAGTAGGTGTTGTTGCTTGTACAAAGACTGGTAGATGTTCAGGTATAAGCTATTATGATATTAATCCCGATGATGGAGATCCGATGATATTAAGTATTAAAGATGAATCAGCATCAAAAAATGAAAGATATCCAGTCAAGTTAACAATTGAGGCATTGGATAATGATACAGCAATAGTTGCTTATAAATTATATCCAATTTCAAAAGATCCAAATGATGTAGAATTTATACCAATAAATGATGGTAAAAAAGAAGTTATAATAGAAACTGCCGTTTCGTATGAAGAAGCAGATGAATATTGCGTTCAAGTAAAAGATGCTGCGGGAAATGTTAGTTATGGCTCTGGGTATGACTGCGTAGATTTAAAGGGCCCTACAGTATTTAATCTTTCAGTAAGCTATGCATGTACAGGATATGATGATGATGTAATCGTTAGTAATTTAAATTTTCAAGTTATAGATGCTGATTCATGGTTTTCAGCTGGAGTCAATGTAGAATCAGATGGTCGCTATTATGATTATTATTTTACTTATTCACTTACAAGTGTAAGTGGAGGAATTCCAAATACTAATTATGCTGGAATATACAGGCCTAATTACCTGGGCGAAAGATCTGGTGTTATGACTTGTAATAAAAACGTTTATTTTTGGATTCAAGCATTTGATAAAAAACGTAATTATATTTGGAAACGTGGAACAAGAATGAAATGGTGTAATTGCAAAAGTGGAGAGCAAACTAAGGAAAATGCATGTGATAATATAAACAAAAATTTTAGTACCAATTATGCATGGTGTTCTTCATCAACTACTTGCAACATGTATCAAAATTCAATATTATGGTGGCATGCTCCTAGTTCTTCTGCAAAGCAATGTTTAGTAAATAAAAATCAAAGTTTAGGTACATCTTTAGGTAAAACAATAAGTTTTGATAATGGAACATGGTATGTTTATACCGGAGCTAATATGGAATTATACAGTGCATTTTGTGGTTACACTTCACTTAATAATTATAAGGATATTAACTTAAATGACTTTGATTGGAGCAATAGTGACAAAGATGAATGCTTTAGTAAGTAAGGAGAACTTATATAATGAAAAATAAAAAGATTATTTTATTAGTTGCAGCAATAATTTTAGGAATATTAATTGGTGTTATGGCTTTCTTTTCTATCAGTAAAATGAATACTAAGAAAGAAAATCAAGAAATAGAAAAGGCTGCAAAAGAATACTTTGATGATACTTTTAATTCTGAAGTTTATATTGAGACTCTAGTTGAAAATGGTTATTTAAAATCTTCTGATAAAAAATGTGTTTTAGTTAAAACTAAAGATGGTAAAATAACAACTGAAAAGTCTAATTGCGAAAAAGCAGAAGATGAAGCAAAAAAACCAGTAGTTATTTTGACTGCTTCCAATGATTTTAAAATAAATGAATGGAATAAAGAAGGAACAACTATTGCCATGTCTTTTAAAAATGGTGGCAATAGCTATTATAAAGAAAGTGATATTTTAAGTATTAAATGGATTTCGCTATCAACTGGTGGATTTATTGAAGGTAATACCTTAAATATTGACAATGCTAATCAAAATGAAACATTTAAATTACAAATAGATTTAAAAGATGAACTAGTTATTGAAAAAGAAATAAATATTAAAGTTGATAACGAAAAACCAGTATTAAAAACTAAAATGATGAGTTGGAATAGTTTGGTTGCAAGCTATAATGATTTTAGTAAAGTAACCGGATATTATAAAGTAACAGAAGAAAATGTAAAGCCAGAAAAAAGTGATATGACTCATAAATTAAACTTAGATTTTGAATGTGGCAAAAAGTATTATGGTTGGGCATATGCAAAAGATGAAGCTGGAAATGAAACTGATATTGAATTTATTGGTGAATATGAACCTAAATGTGTTTCTGTATCTATGCCTGTAAATAACTCCGAAGAATAATACTTAAATTTTGCAAATTATTATAAACAATAGTATACTATTTATTAGAAGTGTAATTGGAGGTACAAATGAAAAATAAAATTGGTGATTTAAAAATAAGAATAATAAGTGGAGCAATTGCTTTATTAATTGTAGTTCCTTTAATTATATTAGGAGGAATTGCATTTGAAGTTGGAATTTGTATTATTGCAACTTTAGCATTTAAAGAATTAATCGATTTAAAAAAGTCTCATGAACCTTATCCAAGTACTATGGTCTTCATTGGTCTTTTGTGCATGTTATCTTTGGTTTTGTCAAATAATATTGATGCATCTATTTATAAAGGAATAACTTATCAATTATTTGCTCTTATAGCATTATTGTTGATTATTCCTGTAATATTTTATAAAGAAGATGTTTATACTTCAAAAGATGCTTTTTATCTTTTAGGAATAACTTTATTTTTAGGACTTATCTTTAATTTATTTACAATTATTAGAATGAGAAGTCTTGCTTTATTTATATTTTTGATAATTGTTCCTATGTTTAATGATATTTTTGCTTATCTTATTGGTTCAAAGATTGGGAAACATAAGATGTGTACATCTATAAGTCCTAAAAAGTCTTGGGAAGGATCAGCTGGAGGATTAATTGTAGGTAGTATTTGTGGTTTAATAATCTATCACTTTTTTGTAGGTAGTATTACATTTAAGATTGTTTTAATGACTTTGATTTTATCTGCTTCAGGTCAATTGGGAGATCTTGTAATGAGTAGAATTAAAAGAGAAAATGGTATTAAAGATTTTTCTAATATAATGCCAGGACATGGTGGAATACTAGATCGCATTGATAGTACAATATTTGTATTTTTAGCATATATATTTTTAATGATTATTTAAAGGAGAATAAATTATGTGGATTATTTCAGTATTAGTATTAATTTTAATATTGGGTATTATTATTTTAGTACATGAATTTGGTCATTTTATTTGGGCTAAAAAGTTTGGTGTGCATATTTATGAATTTTCTTTAGGAATGGGTCCCGTTATTCATACTCATAAAGGAAAAGATGGTATTGATTATAATATTAGAGCTTTTCCTATAGGGGGATTTGTTTCCATGGCTGGTGAAGTTTATGAAGATGATGAAACTAAGAAAATAAAAAAAGAAAGATTTATGTGTAATCGTCCTTGGTGGCAAAGAGTTATTATCTTAATTGCTGGTGTAGTTAATAACTTTATATTAGCTTTAGTTTTACTTTTTGCTATTGGTCTTATTTGGGGTGGAGATACTTCAGAACCAATTGTAAAAGAAGCTCTTGCTGGTTATCCTATGGCAGATGCTGGCATAACATCAGGAGATAAAATAATTTCTATAAATGGTCATAAAACTGCAACTTGGGATGTGGCTCAAATTTATCTTGCTATGAACAATAAAAATGAGTATTATACATTTGGGGTAGAACATAAAGATGGAACAAAAGATGAATATAAAGTAACTCCGGTTAAAGAAAAAGATGAAGAAGGTAATGAAACTAGAGTGTTTGGTATTCAAATTCAAAGTCCAGAACTAAAAGGTATTTGGGGATCAGTTAAATATGCTTTTATAAAATTTGGAAGTATAGTTCATTCTATGTGGTTAACAGTAGGAGGACTACTTACAGGTAAGATTTCACTTGGTGCCTTATCTGGTCCAGTTGGTATGTATCAAGTAATTGATCAATCTATTGCTTATGGTATTCATCAACTTATATATATAACAGCATTCTTATCAATTAATGTTGGATTTATCAACATTTTACCATTCCCAGCATTTGATGGAGGAAGAGTGTTCTTCTTAATTGTTGAAAAGATTAAAGGAAGTCCCGTAAATTCAAAATTTGAAAATATATGTCATATGATAGGATTCTTCTTGCTTATTGCACTAATGATCTATATTACAATTAAAGATATAATAAGATTATTTTAAAGTAACTGTATAAGTTACTTTTTTGTTTGAAAAAAATATTGCATACTAATTGTTTATTATGTATAATGAAATTAGAGAAATGGAGTGTTGAGATATGGGAAAATTTTGTCCTAACTGTGGAAATGAATTGCTAGATGGCGCAGCTTTTTGTGGAAAATGTGGAGCAGCAGTAAATAATGCAAATGGTACTGTTAATCAAACAATTATAAATAATAATTACAGTACACCAAATCCTACAATTCCTGAAAGAAATATAGTTTTATGTATTTTACTTTCTTTCTTGACTTGTGGATTATATGGACTTTATTGGTTAATTGTTATGACTGATGAATCTAATTTACTTAGTGATGAAAAAACAGCTAGTGGAGGAATGACTATACTATTTACAATTCTAACATGTGGAATTTATTCTTTCTATTGGAATTATAAAATGGGTCAAAAATTAGCTAACGCTGGAAGAAAATATAATAAACCAATCGCAGATAACGGTGTATTATATTTAGTACTTGCATTATTTGGTTTAAGTATTGTTAATTACTGCTTAATTCAAAGCGATTTAAATCGTTTTTCAAAATAATGAAAAAGAACCTTAGATTATTTGGGATATTTTTAATATCTTTAGTCATCTATATGTTTGTAAATAAAAAATGGGGAATAGGTATTCCTTGTTTTTTTCATGAAATAACAGGATTTTATTGTCCTGGGTGTGGGGTAACTCGCTTGTTATTTTCTTTATTGAAACTTGATTTTTATCAAGCATTTCGTTACAATCAGTTAATTTTTATATTTATTATTCTAGCTGGTGGGTATGGAATAATAAAATTAATTTTTAAAGAAATTGAATTACCAAAATGGGTTGTTAATATTTTACTTATTATAACTATTTGTTTTGGTATATTAAGAAATATTCCGGGGTTTGAATACCTAAAGCCAACGAAAAGTACTTCATATGTAAATTTGATTAGGTAAATAAGTAAAATATACTTGCATATAATTCATAAAAACACTTCTAAAATAA
>CAZSXH010000035.1:0-8319 GCA_964611015.1 uncultured Muribaculaceae bacterium | reverse complement strand
CCTTGCTTCATTTGAAGTGAAGCCATTTAGACCACGAGGAGGTGAAATGATGACTAAATATGAAATTATGTTTATTGTAAAAGCAACTTTAGAAGAAGATGCTATTAAGAAATGTAGTGATGAATTACAAAAACTTATAAACAATAAACCATCAAAGGTTATCGAATTCAAAGAAATGGGTAGAAAGAAACTTGCTTATCCTATAAAGAAGGAAGTTAGTGGTTACTACTTTGTTATGACTGTTGAAGCCAATCATGAAACTATTTCAGAATTTGATCGTAAAGTTTCTATTAATGAAAATGTATTAAGACATTTAATTATTAAAGTTGAAGGAGAATAGTTATGAACAAAGTAATATTGACAGGAAGATTAACAAGAGATCCTGAATCAAGAATGACACAAAGTAATATGGAAATTTCTAGATTTTCACTAGCTTGTCAAAGCGATTTTGTAAGTCGTAATGGCGAAAGAGATGTTGAATTTGTTAATTGTGTTGCATTTAATAGACTTGCTACAACAATCAATAAGTATTGTCGTAAAGGAAGTTTAGTAGGTGTTCAAGGAAGAATTAGAAATAGCAGTTATGATGCTCAAGATGGTTCTAAGAGATATTCAACAGATATTGTTATAGATCAATTAGAATTCCTAGGAAGCAAAACTGGTGGAGACGCTAGTGCTTCAGATGATAATAGTGCTGCTTACAGTCCTGATGCAACAGGAAATATTGAAACAACAGATATTAGTGAAGATCCTTATAAAGACTTTGGCGAAGAATTTACTTTAAGTAGTGATGACTTACCATTTTAAGAAGGAGGATAAATAATAATGGCAGAATTTTATCGTAAGAAAAAGAAAATATGTCAAATGTGCGCTGGTAAAAGCGTTGATTATAAAGATGTAATGATTATCAATAAATATATAAATGATAAAGGAAAAATCTTACCAAGAAGAATGACTGGTGCTTGTGCTAAACATCAAAGACATATTGCTCAACAAATTAAATATGCAAGATTTATGGCATTAATACCATATGTTAAATAATTAACTCACCATAAAGGTGAGTTTTTAATTTATTTGCTTTTTCTTTATTATTGTGGTAATATATTAAGCACATGAAAAAGGGGGATGCTTATGAAACATAAGGTTACAAATGTTACGCCTTGTAAAAATCCATCATATAAAAAGCGATCATTAACAAAAGTAATTGCTGCTTTTTTAGGTGTAAATTTATTAACTGTTTCAGCATCTGGGTATATTAATGTAGCTTTTAGCAGAGAAAGAATTGCTGAAATAACTAAAGAAGAAAAGAATAATATTGATGGTTATTTACCTGATGATGATGTTGCTATAGGGGCAGCAGATCGTCGTATTACCTATAAATTATTAAAAAATGTTAAACATTTGACTTTAGATATGAATCATATGGATGATTTATCAAACTTAGCTAAGTATCCTAACCTAAGAACAATTGCGATATTAAATGCGCAAGAATTAACTGATAGAGATCTTGATTATTTGAGCGCTTCTTCAGTTACAAGTATTTCCTTAGACTTTGACACTAATGTTATATTATCTAAACCAAAAGAAAGTCTTGATTTAGGAAAATTAAAAGATAAAGAAATTATGTTCTTTTCTCTTGATTATGAAAATGAATTTGATCGCGTTATTATATGTAGCTTTTTAAAGAATGTTGATGAAGACTCATTGGATGCTGACATGAAAAGAGCTTATAATCAAAGCTGTAAGTTAGATGAAATTGTTCAATCATTAGATTTGGATCAAGAATATAATCCAAAAGCAAAATTTTTTAAAGCATTAAAATTTGTTACTGATAGAATAGTGTATGATCCTGATGTTAGATATTTTGGAACTGAATGGAGTACAATAGATGAAGAAACTAAGTCACAAGTGGTAACCAATTATAATAAATATAGTATTTCAAGCGTTTTAGAAAATGACTCTCCTAAAACTTATGGTGTTTGTATAAATTATACAGATCTCCTTACAGCGTTATCTTATAAATTAGGACTTGATGTATATCCTTATTGTGGAGGAAACCATGCTTGGAATGTTGTAAACTTTGGAGATGGCTATAAGTATGTTGATGCAACATGGTTAGATGATACATTATCTTATAGTTTGGATATAAATGCTTATTATAATGATGGCATCAGTGATTCTTTTAAAGATATTATCTATGAGAACTTAAAAAGCAATGTAATTAGAGATATGGATGAATCTTACTATAACACATATACATCTGACTTAACACCGGAATCATTTAGTAGTAAACCTAAAGAAGTTGAATATTATAATGAAGGAAAAGATGGGACTTATACATATCATAATGTTAATTCTATAATACCATTTTTAGCTTTTTATTTAACTTCAATGACTTATATTTGTTTGATTTCAATGGATTCTGAACCTAGCTTAATAAGACAAAGAGAAAAGGAAAAAAGAAGTAGTAATGGGGTTAAACTAGAAAACAGCGAATATCATAATCAAAATATATAAATTATTTAAAACATTGGTAATAAATAAACCAATGTTTTTTTTGAAATTATTTAAATATATGTTAAAATATATATATGACTTTTTAAAGGAGGTTTTTATATGAAAGTGATTTTACTTTGTGATGTAAAAAATCAAGGAAAAAAAGATCAAATAATTACTGTAAGTGATGGATATGCTAATAATTATTTAATTAAAAACAATTTAGCTGTTCCATATACTAAAAAAAGTAGTGAAATATTAAAAACTGAACTTGACGAAAGAGAAAAAGAAGAAGAAGCACATGTTGCAAAACTAAATGATGTAAAAAAGAAATTAGAAAATAAGACTTTAACATTTAAAGTTAAAACAGGTGCTGGTGATAAAGTATTTGGTACTGTTTCTAACAAACAAATTAGTGATAAGTTAAAAGAAATGGGATATACAATTGATAAAAAGTGTATTAAAACAATAGATTCTATTAGTACACTTGGAGTAACAAGAGTTGAAATAGAATTGCATAAAAGAGTTAAATTTAACTTGAATATTGAACTCGTTAAATAAGGAGGTTATTATGGCAAGAAAAATGCCTCAGAATTTAGAAGCTGAGATGAGTGTACTTGGTGTTGCTTTTATTAACAATGCTGAAGTAAGTAAAATAATTGAAGAAATAACTGTAGATATGTTTTTTGATGAAAGAAACAGATTTATTTTTAATGCTATAAAGAATCTTCATGATAGTAAAACACCAATTGACATAACAACTTTAAAAAATGAACTTGATAAAGAAAAGAAACTAAATGCCGTAGGCCTTGATTATTTAACTGAAGTAATAGATTCAGTTATTTCTAGTGCTAATTTAGATTTTTATATAAAAATTGTAAAAGATTTTGCTGTAAGAAGAAATTTAATTGAAACTGCAAATGAAATAATTACAGATACTTATGATAATGAAGATGTAAATGGTGTACTTGATAGTGCCGAAAAGAACATTTTAAATGTTGTTAGAGCAAGAACAGTTGGAGATTTCGTTCCAATTCAAGAAATTCTTAGAAGAGCACAAGCAAAATTAGAAGAACTTGCTAAAAACAAAAGAACAATAACTGGTTTAGAAACTGGTCTTCCAGATTTTGATAGAGTTACAACTGGTTTTCAAGGTGGAGAAATGATAATCCTTGCTGCTAGACCAGGTATGGGTAAAACGGCACTAGCTCTTAATATGGCTAGTTATGCTGCTATGCATACAAAAAAAGCTGTAGCAATATTTAACTTGGAAATGTCAGCAGAAATGCTTATTAATCGTATGATTTCTTCAATTGGTCAAATTGATAGTTATAAGTTACAAACTGGTAATATGCAAGAAAGAGATTGGAAGCGCTATAATGAGGCTTTAAGTCAACTTGCTGATACTAACATTTATATTGAAGATAATGCTGGTGTTACAGCATCAGAAATAAGAGCAAAATGCCGTCGCCTTGCTAATTCAGAACAAGGTTTAGGTTTAGTTGTAATCGACTACTTACAACTTGTTAGTTCAGGATCTAGAAGAGTAGAATCACGTCAAGTTGAAGTATCAGAAATATCTCGTGCTTTAAAAACAATGGCCTTAGAATTAAACGTTCCTGTAATTGCTTTGTCCCAATTATCAAGAAGTGCTGAAAAAAGAGAAAGTAATCAACCAATGCTAGCTGACTTACGTGAGTCTGGGTCATTGGAACAAGATGCCGATATGGTTTTATTCATTAATAGAAAAGATTATTATGATAAGGCAAAAGATTTTAATCAAAAAATAGTACCAGCAGAATTAATTATTGCTAAGCATAGAAAAGGTGGACTTGATACTATTAATCTATTATTTGAACTTAATGTCGGTAGTTTTAAATGTCAATTAAAAGGAGATTTTGATGAGCAATGAACAGTAAAGGAAAAATAATTACAGTTCTTCTTTGTCTTATTATATTTGGACTTTATTTTGTTAGTGAATTTTATACTAATAATATAAGCGTAGCTACTAAAGCTTATCAAGTTTATTTAAATGGTGAGTCTTTAGGTTTAATTGAGAATAAAGATAAGTTATATGAATTAATTAATGAGCAACAATTAGAAATAAAGGACAAATATAATGTAAATTATGTATATCCTCCAAATGGATTAGATATCGTTGAAGTAAATACTTATAATTCATCTAGTTTAATAAATATTCATGATATTTATACTAAAATTGAAAATATCGATGATTATACTATTAAGGGATATATTATTACTATTAAACCTCAAGAAGGGGATAAAATTACAATTAATGTTTTAGATAAAAAGGTTTTTGAAGAGGCTCTAAAAAAATTTGTTTTTGCCTTTGTTAAAGAAGAGGATTATGAAAAATATATAAACAATTCTTTTGGAACTTTAAGTGATATTGGACAAGTTATTGAAGATATGTATTTTAGTGAATCAATAACAATAAAAGAAGGTTATATTAGTGTAAAAGATAACATTTTTACAGATGTTGAAACATTATCACAATATATTTTGTTTGGACCAGATGCAAAAATGGATAGTTATACAGTTGCTTTAGGTGATGATATTGAATCAATTAGTGAAAAATATGATTTGAACCCAGAAGAATTCATTGTTGCTAATCCTGATTACCGTGATGTTAATACGATGCTTCGAGTTGGAGATCAAGTTAATGTAACCTTGTTAAATCCAATTTTATCTTATAATTATAAAGTTTATGAAATTGCTGAAAAAGAAATTGCTTATTCTGATAATAAAAAAGTTGATACATCAAAACCATCTAGTTATAAAGAAATATCAGTTCAAGGTGTAACAGGTATAGATCGTATTCATGAAACTTACTCTGTTACTAACGGAGAACAAAATAATGACGTTCAAATAACTAATACTGAAACTATAAGAGCTAAAGTTGACCAAGTTACTATTACAGGTAAAAAGACTCCAGTGTGGTCTACTGCCGGAACTTATGTTGATATCGGTGGTGAATGGGGATGGCCAACAAACTCTCCATATGTTATTACTAGTAAATATGGTATGCGTAAAGGTAAATTACATAGTGGTGTAGATATTTCTGGTACAGGATATGGATCTCCAATATATGCAATTGGTGATGGCGTTGTTGTTCAAACCAGAAAAGCAGTCAAAAAAGGTGAACCGCGATGGTCAAATGGTACTTATGTTGTAATAAGTCATGGTGATAATCTTTATAGTGGATATCTTCATTTGGATTCATATTTAGTTACTGTTGGTCAAGTAGTTAAGAAAGGACAACAGATAGGACGAATGGGTGAATCAGGTCAGGCAACTGGGCCACATCTTCACTTGGGATTATATCGAGGAGAGCCATTTGCTAATAAAGAGTCGAGTCCTTTAAATGCACTTGCAACCATATATAAGCAATAATGAAAGCAGTAGTTTTATCAAGTGGCTCTAAAGGTAACGTTACTTTTGTAGAAGCAAAGGGCAAAAAGATACTTTTAGATGCCGGAAGAAATTATAAATATATAAGTGATGCACTAGCTGATATCAACGTAGATATTAAAGATATAGATTATATCTTAATAAGTCATAACCATACTGACCACATATCAGCTTTGCCAACACTTATTAGCAAAACCAAGGCAAAAGTCCTTTTGAGTGAAAAACAATTTTATTTAATTGAAGACTTAAAAGACTATCCTCATGTTGTAGTTTTGGAAGATGAATTAGAACTTGATGGTATTAAGTTTACTTCATTTCGTTCAAGCCATGATGCTGAAGATTCAAGAAATTTTGTCATTGAAGAAGATGGCAAAAAGTTAGTATATGTAACAGATACTGGATATTTAAATGTTAAAAATTTTAAATATTTAAATGATTGTGAAATATATTTGTTTGAAAGTAATCATGATATAGAATTATTGCAACATGGACCATATCCGTCTTGGTTAAAAAGAAGAGTTGCATCTGATAATGGCCATTTATCTAATAAATCTGCATCGTTTTATTTAACTAAATTAATTGGTCCTAAAACAAAAAAGGTTATTTTAATCCACTTAAGTGAAACAAATAACTTGGAAGAAATCGCTTTAGAAACTATTCGTGAAACATTTAAAGATAATGAAATAGATTTTGATGATATCGTTTGTGCTCGTCAAAATGAAAGGACAGAAGTGGTTGAAGTATGATAAAGATTTTGTGTGTTGGTAAAATTAAGGAAAATTATTTAGTAGAATTAATCGAAGATTATAAAAAAAGAATAAACAAGTATATTAAATTAGAAATAATTGAACTAAAAGATGATAGTAATTATGAAAAAGAAATTGAAGGATTAATTAAGAATATTAAAAAAAGCGATTATAACATAGCCCTTGATTTAAAAGGGGTAGAGTTAAATAGTTTGGAGTTTGCTAATAAAATAGATGCTATTTTACCTCAAAATAGTAATATAACATTTATTATTGGAGGATCTAATGGATTAAATGACGAAATTAGAAAAATGGCAAATGAAATTATTAGCTTTTCTAAGCTTACGTTTCCTCACGGACTTTTTCGAGGAATTTTATTAGAACAAATATATAGAGCATGTAAGATAAATAATAACGAAGCTTATCATAAATAAAAGAGGTTGTATGAAAAAAGAAATAAGAAAAATATTTATTTCCTTAGCATTATTTTCTTTTGCTGGAGGAGTATTCTATAATTTTCAGGAACTGTGGTTAGCTGAAAATAACTTATCAATTAACACTATAGGGACTATTTTAAGTATTGCGGCAGTAATATCTGTGTCTGTCATTTTTTTGAGCGCAAATATTATTAAGATGAAGCGTTTAAAGCAGTTCATCGGAGTTTTACTGATTATAAAGGCTATAATGTTAGCTGGCTTATTTCTTTTAAATCACAGTGGACTTAAATTTTTTGTAAAATTAATTACGATGTTAGAGTATGCAGTAGATGTAGAGATATATGCGTGCTATTATCCTTTAATTACTATGATAAAAAAAGATGATAAATTGTATTCTTCAAGTTCATTATTATATGATGGCGTTTATTATCTTGCAGTGGTTGTAGTAGGATTCTTGCTTGGAAAAAATGTTTTGGGTCTAAGCATTAATTATAATACTTATGTATTGGCTGCATCTGTTTTTCTAATTCTTTCTGCTATAGCTATATTCTTTGTAAAAATGGATAATTATATTAGTAAAGAGGAAACGGGAGAATACGATGGCTTTGGCAAACTTTTAAAAAGATTAAAAGGCGATAAGGTATCCATATTTTATTTAATATCATTATTTGCTGGCCAAGTATCATTTTATTCAGCTCTTGCATTGCTTTTAACTGTTTTAATTAATAATTTAGGATTTACTCCAACAGTAGCATCTAATATTAAATTGGTAACAGGTGTTATTGGTGTATTAATAGGAACTATCATTTTAAAATTTTTAACTTTTAAGAATGATTATGTTAATATTGGAATAAAGCTAGGAGGAAGAATGATTTTTTATGCGCTAGCATTTTCATTTAATAGTCCTTTGATTATATTTTTAGCTCTTATGAATTCAAGGCTTTTATCTTCAAGTTATTCCCATGTAACTGATGCCCCTTATATAAATAGATTTAGTGGCAAGAATCAGATTCTTTTTACAAATTTTAGAGATATGTTTTCTTATTTTTCTCGTGCTATTGGTACCTTTTTATGTGGTTTTTTAATAGCTAGAAGTATTAGATATAATTTTTTAATTGCTTTTATCTTTGTTGTAATCCAAATTATCTTTATGTATTTGGCACTATATAATAAAAATAAGGAAGCTGGTAGGATATGATTGGAAATGA
>CAZSXH010000034.1:0-8482 GCA_964611015.1 uncultured Muribaculaceae bacterium | reverse complement strand
AACTTTACTATTATTGACACTTATAGCATTACCTTGAATCATTTCTCTTGCTTCTCTTTTACTTGAACAAATATTATTATCAACAAGTAAATCAACTAAAGAAGCACCTTCTTTTACATTAAATCTTGGTACATCTTTAATACTATCAATAATTTCTTCTGAAGTTAAAGTCCAAATTTTATCTGAGAATAAACATTCAGAAATATTTAGTGCCTTTTCATAAGCATCAGCTCCATGTAAATCTGTTATTATTTCTTTTGCTAAAGCTTTATGAGCTTCTCTTAGTTCTGGATGTTCACTATTCTTTCTTTCATATTCTTCTATTTCTTCTTTTGATAAGAATGTTAGCTTTTTAAGATAATCAATAATCATTGAATCTTCTAAGTTTATTAAATATTGATATAGTTCATAACTAGAAGTTTTATTTTTATCAAGCCATAAGGCATTTCCTTCAGTTTTGCCAAACTTAACTCCATGTGAATCTGTAACTAGTGGCATAACCATACCATATGCTTCTTTGCCTATTTTCTTTCTAATAAGTTCTATTCCTGAAGTAATGTTTCCCCATTGATCAGACCCTGCTACTTGTAAAGTACAGTTTCTAGTTTCATACAAATGAAGGAAATCTAAAGCTTGTAAAATCATATAAGAAAATTCCGCATAGGTAATACCAGTTTCAATACGAGACTTTACTTTATCTTTAGCAAGCATATAATTGATATTAAAATACTTTCCATAATCTCTTAAGAAGTCTATTACATTAATATCCTTTATCCAATCAAAGTTATTTACAACCTCAAAGCCAAATATTTCTTCAGCTTGTTTTTTTAATCCTTCAAAATTATGAGCTACTTCTTCTTTTGATATCATTGGTCTTTCACTTGTAGGTTTAGGATCTCCGATTAAACCTGTTGCTCCTCCTACAAGTAAGATTGGATGATGTCCAGCTTTTGCAAGTCTTTTCGAAATAAGATATGATGAGTAATGTCCTATATGCATTGAATCAGCAGTGGGATCAGTTCCTATATAAAAAGTAAGTCCACCTTCATTTAGTTTATCAATCAAAGCTTCATCACTTATATCTTGAACTAAACCTCTCCATTTTAATTCTTCAAATAAAGTCATAAATATCCTCCTTTAAAACCATATTTAAAAACAAAAAGAATGATACCTCAAGGAGTGCATAAGCACGGTACCATCCTTTATTTAACTTAATTTACTTTAACGCAGATCTACGGTTCAACTCCAGAGTTGTAAATTCCATCAACATTGAACAAAGTAATTATAACACATAGAATTAAAAAATTAAATACTTTTATCTATTACTAAGACTTTACTATTTTTTTGAATTGCACTTATTATTTTATCTTTTTTATCATTTGGAGCAAAAATAATTACTGTTTGCTTTTTGGGTATAACAGTTATTGTATTTTTAGTTACAACAACCATATCAATAGCTTCATACTTCAATTGAATAACTACTCCATTACTACTATCGGTTATTCCTTCTTTATCAATTATTATCTCTCCTTTTTTACTTCCTTTAAGAAGTTTTAAAGTTGAGAAATATGTTAACATTACAACTATATAAAATACCAAAACATAAATGGTTACACCAATATATAAATTTTTATAAAAATCAGCACCCAGTAAAGAAAGCATTATTTCCATAACAACCAGCAAGCAAATAATAGGCAAAAATTTTAGATTAAAGCCACTTGTATAAGTTCTTACTTTAAAGTTTTTATTATCCTTTAATTTGGTTTTATACTGAAAGCATCCTTGAGCTTCATTATAATATTTACTATAGTTTTCTGTCATATCATATTTTATTTTCATAAAGGTTCACATCTCCACATTCATTATATCAAAAAAAATACAATAAAAAAACCTTGCACTTGCAAGGTAATTGTTCATTTGGTGGAGGATGTGGGATTCGAACCCGCGACCCCCTGCGTGCAGGGCAGGTGCTCTAGCCAGCTGAGCTAATCCCCCAAGGAACATGATTATCTTACCATATCTATATAAAATAATCAAGTTATTTTTGTGGTTCTTCTACAATTTTAATTAAACCAGCTTCAACCTCTTCTAAAGCTTTTCCTAGTGTTCTTTTATTTTTATAATCATTTTCTTTCATTTGATAATGATTTTTCTCAAGCATTTGTTTACTTCTAGCAGAAGCAACATGTACTAATTTATACTTTGAGTCAACAAGATTTAGTAGCTTATCGATAGATGGATATAGCATATTATACACTTCCTTACACTATTATAATACTAATTATTGACTAATCGATGCAACAAAAACGTTAATTTTTTACGCCTTCTTTACAAATTTTACGCAGAGCATCTAAAATGACTACCATAGCCCAAGTGTCTTGTTGGCAATATATTCTTAATGCTTCATAATAAAGAGCAAACTCTTCCTTAGTCATACTATTATAATTAGCATAAGCTACAATTGCATCCGTACCGTTTTTAACCGTTAAGTTTTTATATGATAAGTCACTAAATACAGGCAGTGTCTTCTTAATAGAATATGATCCACTTAATTCCTTAGTATAGTAATTAGGAAGAGAACTTCTTTCTTTATCGAAACCTAAAGATTCATAATAATCCGACTTAGTATTAACGAGCCACATTAAATCGTAGCCGATATTATACATTCCAATTAGTTCTTTTTTATATTCTGGAAATATTTCTGCAAGCTCCCTTATTCTACTTTTTTCAAATGAAACATTCTGAGCAAATAAAGTTCCTTTACTTGGATCAATATATTTCACTAAAGACTTTACTAACTCTTCTCTTTCATCATTATCAAATGTTTTTGCAAGAAAAATATAATTATCCTTTTCTTTATCACAAACTCCAGGTTCTCTTTCAATATGTAAACTAAACTCAAAAGGAGATTGCGTATATGGTTTTTCTCCTCTAAATCTTGGCATAGGACAAGGAAGAGTTTCAAAATCCAAATGATAAATTGGATATTTTAAATCTTTTAGTCCTGCCTCTATTTTTTCTTTATCAATATAAGCACTTCCAAATCGTACGGCATCTCTTTGAATGTGATGCTTTTTTGATGTAATCCACTCTTCCGGAATATCTAACATATTTAAATATCCTTCGTTGATAAGTTCTAATCCCTTTAATCTATCACCATTTAAGGTTTTAAATCCAAAACCATTATTCATATAATTTAAGCTAGAGTTTTTTTCAGGAATCATTTTTCCGCAGACAGCACTTAAATAAGGACATTCCTTAGTACTCTTTCTTTCGCACCATGTTCCCATTGGACATTTATCAACATTTAAATCAAAGACATATTTTTCTAGTTTTTGTCTTTCACCATCTATGATAGCAAGGTATTCTTTAGTAATGTTAGTCATATCAATAAATACTACTATTTCATTACCATCTGAATCCGGATTATATACTGCCTTTTTATCTTTGTATGTGCCATCAAAAACATACTTATGATTTAAAATTGCCAGATAGTAGCGAATATCCTTTAACTTTTCTTCATTATTAGAAGCCTTATATTCCCCTTCCAAAATATATCTTTGAATAGCAAGGTCAAATACATAACCACCAACATTACTGTATCGATCAAATAGTTTATCACGATTTTTGTTATAGTTTTCCAACGGCATTTCAGCTTCAATATCATAACCAGGAATTTCATCTTTTAAATAATAACAATTTTTTTCACTATCAAAATAAAAGATTGAATACTTATCCCCTTTTCTATAATTACTTTCAAGCTTAACATAGTTATTACTAGTTGTTGCTTTAACTTCTATAATATTAATTTTATCTTCTACTTCATTATAAATATCTACATAACAAACATATCTAATACCATTTTTATTAAACTCAAAACTTTCTTGATTAAATGTGGCTTCGGCATAAATAGACTTTCCTCCAAAAAACTTGTTAGTAAGTCTTCCCGCTTCCATTTCTACTTGCTTATAATATGGCATCAAAGCCTTCATTTGTTTATTTTCTTTAATTGTGGTATCTACTTCGTAAGAATCATCTTCATACATATTTAAAAGAAGCTCTTTTAAATTTTCATTTGCTTCTTTTTCTTTATACTCTTTATAACTAATATCAGCATCTAACTTTTCTTTTCGCAAGTTTTCTAAAGCTACGTATCTTGAGCATCTTGTATAATTAATAAAGTCAGTTTTTGTTACTGCCATTTTAACCTAACACTTTAGCAGTTACTTTTTCTTTATCTAAAGAAATCTTTACCTTTAAGGCATTAAGAGTATCATTTTCATTTCTTGGATCTGCTACTACTCCTTCACTCTTACTTATAATGGCATTAGCAAGAGCCAATTCTTCTACTGTCATATAAACTGTAGTATTTTCTTTAAAGAAATCTTCTGTCCCTTTAGCATATAATGCCGCTTGTTTTTCAATTGAAGATATCTTTTGATTATACATATCGTCTTCAAAGTTTCCTTTAAAATTATTAGAAACAACAAAAGCAGATACAAAATAAACTAAAGTAAATACTGCCAATGCCACTACTAATTCAACTGTGTTATAACCATTTTTTCTCATTTGTTCACCTCTATTTTTGTAAAGCCACGATATTCCCATAATGGAAAAGTTTCTCTTATAGTTACTATTGAAGTTAATAACTTTTGTTTTAACTTATCGTTTTTAAATTCAAACAATTCATCAATTGTCTTTTCTAAATCTTTTAAAGCCTTTTTTTCTTCATTAATTGATGTATATAAATAAGGAGTTACAATATTTATATCGATAAATAACATATCTTCTTTTTTATGTACATAGTTTCTTTTTAGTGTATTAATAAATTTTTTGTATGATTTTATTTTTCTATGATAAGTATGACTACCAAGTAAAATAAAATCTTTATTTGTAAATCCTTTTAAATTTTTGTCTTTTAAATATTTATTAATTCTTTTCTTATTACTTAGCTTAGTACTAATTATTTTTTTACTATCTATACTAAACTCTTTTTTATAATAAAAATCTAATTTTTGATTTGCTTTTTCTAAATCAAAAGAGCTTTTTAATAAATCATCAAAATAACTTCTATCAACTACCCCATAAGCAATAATAATACCGCTTGCTAAAGTATATAAGTCATTCCATTTATTAATATAGTTTATTATTTCTTTATCTTTTATAAACTCTTTTAAGAAAATAATAACATCTTCTGGTATTTCTAGATTTTCTTTTTGCCATAGTATTCTTTTTTCAATAAAATAATCGATCGTACTTTTATTCTCTTCTAGGTATTCTTCTGTTAATTTTTTATTACTTAATATCTTTTTTAAAACATCAAAATCTTTTTTATCTAACGATTTAACAAGATTATTAAAATAGGTCTTTTTATTTTCTTCTAATTTATTTATTAAGACACTATTAGAAGCTTTTAAGCTTCCAAGTGATTCATTATCAAAGATTAACGCTAGTTTATTATAGTCTTTGGCCATAATATTTAGTTGTGCTTTTTTAAGTGACTTTAAAAATACTATTAATTCTCTACCTATTACTATCATTATCTTCACTCCATATATATTATATAATATTTTCTCTTTATTTACTATGGAAAAATATGAAAATTAATAATATTTATTTTATATGGCAGGTGTACCAATAAATGAACTATCATTTTTTTGAAAGTATAAAAGACATATAGCTCCTGCAATTAAAAAAGCACTACCTAAAAGCTTAATCAAGAACAACTCTTGATTCTTTTTACTAGCTTTCTTAAAAGCATTATAGTTTCTTACAAAGAAATATAAATATATAATCAGTGTTATTTCAATTGTTAAAGTAAATATTTTATCTGCTCTCATTTGATATACTTGATCTTTAGTTTTAATATATTCTTTATCATTATAGTCGCCAACAATATTCGCTGCTCCCAAAAAAATAAAGATAACCCATAAAATATCTTCGAAATTAAGCCTTTGTAGTTCTTTGTAATCTTCATAACTCATATTAAATTATATTAAAACCCATAAAAAAAAGGATATTAATATATCCTTTAAGTGAGTAAATTAGCAACATCTTGGTTCATAAACGTTTTCACAAACGTTTTCTTCACAACAAGTATATTCTGGTCTGAAAGTATGTCTGTATACATGATGATTTACAATTCTTGTATTACAAGGCATTACGTGTGGAACTTCATAGCAAATATATCTATGGCAAACTCTTTCTTGAGGGCATTCATAAATAGGTGTCCCACAGCATCCAGTCATTGGAGCATCCATCATCATATCTTTTTCACATCCTCCAGTTTGAGATGCCATTCCCATATTTGTTTTGTCAAAAGTTTTTTTAACTTCAGTTTCGTATGTAGCACTTTCATTAAAATAATTCATAATCAACATTCCTTTCTACTGTATCTTATGAATCATTTAAAATACTGTCTAGTCATTTGCCTTATTGTTATTTTTCAATATTTCTAATCTTGTGTCCCTTACTAAATTTGCTATCTTCTTTGGATCTTCTATAGACTCAAATTTAATAATTGGCATATTTTCAGGATTAGGATTTAATAATATATCTTTTATATCTCCTAGTGCATCTACACCATCGGTATAGTTTTTTTCATCTAAAACTACACCCATATATACATCACCATAATTATCTTTAACATTTACATATTTAATATCAACATAATTTATTAAATAACCAAAAACTAATTTATTCTTTTTAGATTCATATTTCATAGCTCTTTTATTAGTTAAGCAATAATAATCATCAGCAACACATATTTTTTTAAATATTAAGTTATAAATCAAATCGTAAGCTCCAAGGCCACCAAAAAAAGTTAAAATTAAAAATATAAAGATAAAATTAAAATTAAAACCATCACCAGAATCTGTAGCAACGCTCCATATCATTAATGTTTGTAGTATTAAAGCAAAGCAAATCAAAAATATTGAACCACCATTAACTTTACTACCCTTTCCTGGAACAGATCGTCCTTGATATAAAATCACTTCATTTGGTAGTAATACACTTTCAAAATTATACACTTAATATCACCATTTAAAGTATATCACACCATAGTTATTAATAAGCACATCACTTTTTACTATTAACATAAAAATGTAAACAGTTTTCAAGATTAAAGGATAAAAATTATTAAATCAGTTATAAATTCAAAAAGAATAAAGAAAGCAATTATTGCTACTATACCTATTAATACTATTTTTTTTAAAACATTAAATATTTTACTAACTTTTTCTATAGTACTTCTAGTATTTTGTTTATTCATAGATGCTTCACTATTAGTAGTATATGAAAAATTATGAAAACAAAATGGACATACACTTAAATCATCATTAATACTTTTATTACACTTTGGGCAAATCATATTAGTTATCCTCCTTAAAAACAAAAAATCTTTACTATATTAGTGAAGATTTTTAATAATACTATTTTTTATTTTTCTTTAGGAAACAAGAATTCTTTACTATTATAGTAATATTGACATCCTGATACTACAGAAAGAATTGTTGCTGCAAGTAAGAATAAGTCTGAAAGCGGAATTCCTATAAGTTCAAATGGTAAGTTATAGAAAAATGTTAGTGTAACACCTGCCATCATACATATAGTTTTAAGCTTTCCTAAAATAGAAGCTGCTACAACCTTACCGTTATTTCCACTAATCATTTTACAAGAATCAACAATAATATCTCTTGTAATTATAACTACTGGAATAACTATTGAAATGTGACGAGTATAAGCAAGTATAATTAATACACCATTAACTAGCATTTTATCAGCTATAGCATCCATTACTTTTCCGAAATCAGTAACCATATTATTTTTTCTTGCTAAGTATCCATCTAAGAAATCTGAAGCTGATGCAATTAAAAATAAAATACCACCAACAACATATTTTAAATCAACTGTAACATTACCTGCTACATATACTGGCCATTCAATCCCTAAAGAATACCAAGGAACTAAAAGCATAACCAATAATAGTATTGCTAAAACTATTCTTGCTATTGTAATTTTATTTGGTAAATTCATATTATAAGACTCACTTTCTATAACTAATTGTATCTGTTGTACTACGATTTATAGTTACTTGTTTTAAAGACCATACAATCGTAAATAAAACTAAAACAAAAATGATAGCATAAATAACTATATATACCCAATTATTATATTTCTTTGTTTTTTTTGTATAAGGAGAAGCAATTTCTTCTTTTTTATCTTCTTCTTTTTCCATTTGTTCAATGGTTTTTTCAATTTCTTTCACAGGAATCTTTGATGTATATTCAAACATATATTCATTGAATTCATCAATCAAAGCCTTATCATCTAATCCTAAATATATTGCATACTTAGAAATATATTCTTTTAATTCAAAAATGTCTTTAAAAGCTCCGGTTCTTCCATCTTCAATATTCTCTAAAATTTCTTCTTTAATATTTAAATCTTTACTTGCTTCACTTAAACTAACCCCTGATGA